>CANIJN010000044.1 GCA_947467625.1 Opitutia bacterium
AGCAGTTTTAACGGCCGCGGCTCCGTGCACCTCTACACCGGCGCATTCGACTCCAAGATTCCCGATGTCCTGCTCAAAGCCTACGCCGACAAAGTCGCCACCGCCTATTCCAAAGAGGAAAAGGCCGAGATCGAGCGTTTCACCACCGCCGAGGTAAAGCTCCTCGCGTCCGCCAAATTCACCGGCGGCATCTACGCCCTCGCCTTCAGCCCCGACGGCCGCCACTTGGCCGCCGCCGGCGAAGATGGCCACGTGCGCCTCATCACCACCACCGACGGCACGGTCGCCAAAGACTTTATCCCTGTGCCGCTCGCGCGCACGAAACTCACCCAACGCGAATGAACCCCTGCCCCTTTCTCCGCCGCAGCCCGTCTCGTGAGAGGCGGGACGGACTGCGCTTCAGTTTCCGCCATTCCCTGCTCTCACGAGCAGGGCTAACTGAGATGAAAATTCACCCCCTCTTTCCTCTAACCGCCCTCCTCTGCGCCGCCGCCCTCACCGCGCCCTCCTTCGCCGCCACCGCCCCCGCCATGGCCCCGGCCTTCGCCGCGAAGGAAGCCCTCCCGCCCGGCGCAAAAATCCTCTCCCTCGAAATCGCCCCCGCCGCCGTCACACTCCACGGCTGCTTCGACGCCGTCCAACTGCTCGTCACCGCTAAACTCGCCAACGGCGACACCATCGACGTGACCCGCCTCGCCACCTACGCCGTCGCCGCACCCTCCGCCGCAGTCAACGCCACCGGCCAAGTCGCTCCGCTCGCCAATGGCAAAACCTCCGTCACCGCGACCCTCGCCGGCAAATCCACCCAAGCCGCCCTCGAGGTCGTCGGCTACGACCCAAACGCCAAGGTTGATTTCATCCGCGACGTAAATCCCGTGCTCGCCCAACTCGGTTGCAGCGCCGGTGCCTGCCACGGCGCCAAGGACGGCAAAGCCGGTTTCAAGCTCTCCCTCCGCGGCTATGATCCCCTCTTCGACGTCCGCTCCCTCGTCGACGACCACGCCGGCCGCCGCATGAATTTCGCCTCGCCCGACGACTCCCTCATGTTGCTCAAAGCTACCGGTGCCGTCCCCCACGAGGGTGGTCAGCGCACGAAGTTCGACGACAAATATTACCGCATCATGCGCGCGTGGATCGCCGACGGTGCCAAGCTCGACCTTTCCATCCCGCGCGTGGTTCGCATCGAGGTCACCCCGCTCAACCCCGTCCTCCAAGTCATCGGCTCGAAGCAACAAATGCGCATCATCGCGACCTACGCCGACGGCCGCCAACGCGACGTCACCGCCGAGGGTTTCATCGAATCCGGTAACCAAGACGTCGCCCTCACCGAACGCGGCGGCCTCGTCACCACCCTCCGCCGAGGCGAAGCGCCCGTCCTCGCCCGTTACGAGGGTAACTACGCCGCCACCACCATCACCGTGATGGGCGACCGCTCCGGCTTCGCGTGGAGCGAGCCCGAGAAATGGAACAAGATCGACGGCTTCACCGCCGCCAAATGGCAGCGCATGAAAATCCTCCCGTCCGGCCTCTGCAGCGACGATGAGTTTCTCCGCCGCGTCACCCTCGATCTCACCGGCCTCCCCCCTACCGTCACCGAGGTCCGCGAATTCCTCGCCGACCCACGCCCCACCCGCACCAAGCGCGACGCCGTGATCGAGCGCCTCATCGGCTCCCCCGACTACGTCGATCACTGGTCCAACAAATGGGCCGACCTGCTCCAAGTGAACCGCAAATTCCTCGGCGAAGAGGGCGCGAGGGGTTTCCGCGACTGGATCCGCAAGGAAATCGACACCAACACGCCCTACGATCAGTTCGCCAAAAAAATTCTCACCGCCACCGGCTCCAACCGCGAAAACCCCGCCGCGAGTTACTACAAAGTTCTCCGCACGCCCACCGATACGATGGAGAACACCACCCACCTGTTCCTCGCCACGCGTTTCAACTGCAACAAATGCCACGACCACCCCTTCGAGCGCTGGACGCAGGATCAATATTACCAGATGTCCGCCTTCTTCGCGCGCGTTGACCTGAAAAAAGATCCCGCCGCCGGCAACAAGACCATCGCCGGCACCGCCGTCGAAGGCGCCAAACCGCTCTACGAAATCGCCTACGATAAAGACGAAGGCGAAGTCACCCACGACCGCACCGGCCAAGTCACGCCGCCCGATTTCCCCTACGCCGCGAACGTCGTCGCCGCGTCCCTCCGATCGGTTCCCTCCCCTTCGTCCCCTCCGGCAATCGAAGATCCAAAATCAAAAAACGAAAAGTCCCCGGTCACCACCCCCACCCGCCGCGAAGCCCTCGCCGACTGGATGACTTCCCCCGACAACCGCTACTTCGCCCTCAGCTACGTTAATCGCATGTGGGGTTACCTCCTCGGCGTCGGCCTGATCGATCCGCTCGATGATATCCGCGCCGGCAATCCCCCCTCCAACCCTGAGCTCCTCGCGTGGCTCACCCAAGAATTCGTGCAAAGCGGTTTCGATGTGCGCCGCCTCCAGCGCACCATCGTACAATCGCGCACCTACCAGCTCTCCCTCACCACCCACAAGTGGAACGCCGACGACCGCACGAACTATTCCCACGCCATCGCCCGCCGCCTGCCCGCCGAGGTCCTCTTCGACGCCGTGCTGCGCGTCACCGGCTCCATCCCCAATTTTCCAGGCGTGAAAGCCGGCACCCGCGCCGCCCAACTCCCCGACTCCGCGATCGACGTCCCCAGCGGTTTCCTCGCCAGCCTTGGCCGCCCCGTCCGCGAATCCGCCTGCGAATGCGAACGCAGCGGCGACCTCGGCCTCGGCTCGATTATGGCCCTCCTCGCCGGCCCCGCCGTCTCCACCGCCATCAACGATCCGAAAAACGAGATCGCTCGCCTCGCCGCCGCCGCCACCGACGATCGCTCCCTGATCGACGAAATCTTCCTCCGCACGCTCAACCGCCACGCTGCTCCGAAAGAAACCGCTTCCACCCTCGCCTCGTGGAAAACCATCCGCACCCATGACACGCAACTCGCCGCCGCCCTCGCCGAGCGTGAAGCGTGGTGGGCCCCACTCTACGCGCAGAAACAAGTCGAGCGCACCCGCACCGTCACCGCCGCGACCGCCGCCCTCGCCGCCCGCACCATCGAAATCGCCCCGCAGGTCGCCGCCGCCGCGCAGAAACGTGACGAAAAAATCGCCGCCGAAACCGCCGCCGTTATTGCCTACGAGGCTACGCTCGCCGCCCAACTCCCCGCCTGGGAAACCGCCCTCGACGCCGCCCGCCTCGGCACCGCGTGGGTCCCGCTCGAAGTCACCAAAGCCACCGCCAACAATCTCAACAAGCTCACGAAACTCCCCGACGGTTCCTACCTCGCCTCCGGCCCCGCCGCGAACTTCGTCAGCTACGATGTCGCCGCCGAAACCACGCTCGCTGGCATCACCGGCATCTTGCTCGAGGTCCTCCCCCACGAAAGCCTACCCGCCTTCGGCCCTGGCCGCGCCGCCGGAAACTTCGTGCTCACCGAATTCTCGCTCAAGTGGTCCGAAAAAGCCGGCAAACGGAACGGCGTCGAAGCCGCCTTCAAAGATGCCCGCGCCGATTTCTCCCAAGCCAAATTCGACGTGAAGACCGCCATCGACGGCAAGGTCGACGGCGCCCGCGACGGCTGGGGCATCTCCAAAAAATACGGCGAACCCCACTACGCCCGCTTCTCCCTCGGCGAACCCATCGGCAGCGGCGACGGCGCCACGCTCAATTTCCAATTCCAGCAACAATTCCGCGAAAGCTTCTCCATCGGCCGCTTCCGCCTCTGGGCCACCACCTCCACCGCTCCTCTTGAGCTCGGCCTGCCCGCCGACGTCATCGCCGCCCTGAAAGTCCCCGCCGCCGGACGCACCGCCGCGCACCGCGCCACGCTCGCCGCCTTCCATCGCGCGACTGACGCCGGTCTCCTCAAACACCAGCAAGCCCTCTACACCGCCCAACTCCCCGTCCCCCAAGACCCCACACTCGCGGAACTCACCGTCGCCCTCGCCGCCGCCGAGCAACCCGTCGCCATCGACCCCACACTCGCCCAACTCCGCGCCGATGCCGCGCTCAGCACGACCCAGCTCGCCAACCAGCGCCTCACCGGCGCCCAAGACCTCGCCTGGGCCATTATCAACAACCCGTCGTTCCTCTTTAACCGCTAAGGAAAACAAACCTGAGTTGAACCGCTAATCTCCGCTAATCAGAGCCCCCTGAACCTTCCAACTACCCCCGCACTTCGCCGATCAGGCGAAGCCCGCACACGTCCGCCACGTCCTTTCAGCGTCCAAAAAAATTAGCGAAGATTAGCGGTTTAACCCCTCCGATCTATTCCCCCTCCGCTCCTCTTCTCTCCCTCTCCCCGTCTCCCCTTCTTCCGCACTCCCACCCCCCACTCCAACCCGCCATGATCCGACTCCCCGGTGGTTTCAATTCCGACCTCTGCGACACCCACGCCAAGCTTACGCGCCGCGACCTCTTGCGCCTCGGCGGCTCCAGCATCCTCGGCCTCTCCCTCGGCCAGCTCCTCCGCCTCCAAGCCAGCGCGGCCACCCCACCCGTGACGGCCACCGCCGCCGCCACGCGCGGCGGCCCCGGCTGGGGCAAGGCCAAGAGCGTCATTATGGTTTACCTGCAGGGCGGCCCCTCGCACCTCGACCTCTGGGACCCGAAGGAAAACGTCCCCGAGAAAATCCGCAGCGCCTTCAAACCCATCCCGACGAAAATCCCCGGCACGAATTTTACCGAGATCATCCCACAACTGGCGAAGGTGAACGACAAGTTCACCATGATCCGCTCGATGAGCTACACCCCCAACGGGCTCTTCAACCACACCGCCGCGATCTACCAGATCATGACCGGCTACACGACCGACAAGGTCAGCCCGTCCGGCCAGCTTGAGCCGCCCAACGCGAAAGATTTCCCCAACTTCGGCTCCAACATCGTACGTCTCAAACCCGTCGATACGCCGATGCTCCCGTTCGTCATGCTCCCGCGGCCGCTCCAGGAATCCAACGTCGTCGGCAAGGGCGGCACCGCCGGCTTCCTCGGCAAAGCCTTCGATCCCTACACGCTCTACCCCGATGGCGACGATCTCGACATGACCAAAATGGATCGTCTCAAAACCGACGACCTCAAGCTCCCCCAGGAAGTCTTCGCCATGCGCCTCGAACGCCGCGCCAAACTCCGCGAGACCATCGAAGCCGCGATGCCCGACGTCGAAAAAGCGACCGCGAACTACAACCTCGACGAGTATTACCAGCGCGCCCTCAACCTCATCGTCTCCGGCCGCGCCCGCACCGCTTTCGACCTCGCCGCCGAAGGCGAGAAACTCCGCGACCGCTATGGCCGCAACACCTTTGGCCAAAGCCTTCTCCTCGCCCGCCGCCTCGTCGAAGCCGGCACGCGCGTCGTCGAAGTCATCTGGCCCAAGGTCGCCAACTCCGACAACCACTCGTGGGACCACCACCAAGGCCTCACCGAACGCATCAAAGGCAAATCCGGCCCGATGCTCGACCAAGGCCTCAGCGCGCTGTTCGAGGACCTCGATCAACGCGGCCTCCTGAGCGAAACCCTCGTCGTGTGCCTCGGCGAATTCGGCCGCAGCCCCGAACGCGGCGTGAGCACGAGTGGCAACAACAACAGCGCCGACGGCCGCGACCACTGGCCGTATTGTTACACGAGCATCATCGGCGGCGCCGGCATCAAACGCGGCTACGTCCACGGCGAATCCGACAAAACCGCCTCCGCCCCGAAGAGCGACCCCGTGCACCCCACCGAATTGCTCGCGACGATTTACCACGCCTTCGGCATCGACCCCGAAACCATCGTCTACAACCACCTCAACCAACCCCGCGAGTTGGTGAAAGCCAAAGCCGTCACCAAGCTCTTCGCGTAATCGCCTGATTTTTTTCCGAAAAGTAGGAGCCCGCTTGCGGGGGATGGCGTGTAGACTCCCGCCTCCGACTCAAGGAGTAAGTCCGTCGCCCGCCGGCGTGCCCCGCGCCGTAGCCTTAGCGAAGGCGGGTTACGGTTATCACGTTCGTTGCGCGACGGCCCAAATCATACCAACGTCATTTGTTTTTTTGAGTTCTGGTAGCCGCGAGCGCCAGCGAGTGGTGTTTCGACTATCGTCCAAATATCACGAGACGTGGGTATCAGGTATCTCCGCACGCCAACCGCGCACTTGAGCTAGCCTTGGGCAAAACGAGTAGGTGTTCGCGCTTCAGGGTGTCGTCGAGTTCCCGTTTCTCCTCCGGGAGCAAGCAGGGGTCCTTTTCTTTGGCGACCAATGCCCACCCCGCTGACTCTCCGAATTGGAATCCTGAAACTCAGGGAATGCCGTCCTGGAAATCTGACCGACAATAAACTCCAGCCATTCGTCCCGCGCGTTCCTACGGTGAGAGCAGTCGGCATCGCTGGCCGCGCAACGGCCTTTCCGAAACAGCCAGCGCGTTATCGCAGAACTCAAACCGCGGGGCGCACATAAACGTTTGAGCGCGCAGCCATGGCGGGGCGTTTTCCAACCGTCCAGCCGGCGATGGGAAACCGACGCCCATGAGATTCCCTTGATCGGGCGATCACGACTTGCGCCCACCCCAGCCTTATCAGGAGTTGTTTCAAGGGGTCATCCGCTGCCTCGTAATTGGCCGTCTCGTCATCCGCTGTGTCCATGCGGATTTCCGGATCGGCGGATTGCCGCCGGGCGAGACGAAAGACGTGCGCGGAAAAATCTACATCGCGTCGAACGACATGGCCCGCCTGCTCGCACGCTCCACGCGCGATTTTCCGGAGTTCGAGAAGCGAAAATAACTGCGCCCGTCGGGACCGGACAGTTTGATGTCCCTTTTTCAAGTTGTGGTCCCGATAATTTCCCGCGAGGATCCGCCACCCTTTCGAGATTCGCACTACAACGCGGTGTCATCCCCAGCTGACCCACTGCGAGCGCAGCCGGATCAATTCCCCCACCCTCCCGCCAACCAAGTATCCCCCATGAACCTGATTCAAACATCCCGCCTGCTCTTCGGCCGCTCTGCGCGGCTGTTTACCCTGCTCACCGGCCTCGCCTGCGCATTCGCCAGCCCACTCGCCCACGCGGCCGATGCCGGCGTCATCGCCGGCACAGTGAGCAACGCCGCCACGGGCAATTTGCTCGAGGGCGCGCGCGTCCAGGTGCCCGCGCTCGGACGCACCGCCTTGGCCGACGAGACCGGGCGCTACGTGCTCAGCGGTCTGCCGGCTGGGACGCATGAACTCGTGGTCACCTACATCGGACTCGACTCGGCGCGCTCGCAGGTAGTCGTGGGCGAGGGCCGCCGGGCCGAGCGCAACTTCGATTTGACCACGGCCATCTACAAAATGGACGCGTTCAAGGTCACCGGCGCGCGCGAGGGCGACGCCGTCGCGCTCACGAGCCAGCGCAACTCGGAGAACCTCAAGAACGTCGTGGCGATGGATTCGTTCGGTAATCTCCCCAATATGAGCGCGGGCGAAGTCGTGATGCGCCTGCCCGGCGTCGCCGGCAGCCCGACCGACGAGGGCCTCAACTACCAGTTCAACATGCGCGGCATGGGTCCTGGGCTCAATACGGTGACCGTTGACGGCGGCCTGATGCCGAGCCTCGGCACCAGCCGCGCGTTCGAGCTGCAAAGCATCACCGGCACGATGTTCGAGGCGCTGGAACTCACCAAGGGCCACCGGCCCGACCAAGGCGCCGATTCCCTGGGCGCTACCCTCAACCTGAAGACCCGCTCGCCCCTCAGCATGCGCGAGAAGCGCCGCACGACCTACAGCGTGACGGGCCGCTGGGCGCCGCCGTTCTTCGAGCAGATTCCCATCCGGGAACAGCACCGCTCGCACCCGCTCGCGAACATCTCGCACCAGGAGCTCTTCGATGTGTTCGGCGGCACGCGCAACCTCGCCGTCGCCGTCAACGCGTTCTACAGCGAAAACGCCGTCGGCGGCACGAGCATCCAATTCGACTACCAAGCCGTGCCGGAACCCACCGCCTACATCTGGGACTACCGCGTCTGGGACAACTACAACAACCGCAAGCAGGCGAGCCTCAACCTGCGTACCGACTACCGCTGGTCGCCGACCTCCCGCTTCTCAGTGACGCTCCTCGGCAACAACAATACCGAGCGCTTCCGCCGCCGCATGGAGGCCCGCGCCTTCACCGGCAGCGCCACCACCGTCCCAAGTGCCACGACCGGCGTCGTGCCCGGCTCGTACACTGATAAGGTTACCGTGATCCGGCCCGTCGCCGCCAACAACATCGACATCTTAATCGACGGCCCGCGCAATTACGTCGTGCGTACGCGCCGCGTCGATTTCACCGGCGACCACGAGTACCGCAACTGGCAGATCGATTACACCGCCGGCATCGGCTACACCCACCTCAACAATGGCGATGGCACCTCCGGCTCGCTCACCATGCGCCTGCCCGGCGCCGGCTGGATCGTCGATCGCTCGAAGTCGGACCTTTTCCCGACCTTCACGCAAAACGGCGGCCCCGACATCCGCGACGGCAGCCTCTACCGCCCGGTCTCCAACGGCCTCGTCAACAACAACGGTCAAAACGACCAGCAGCTCACCCAGTTTCGCTTCAACGCCCGCTACCAATTGCCAATCTCCATGCCTATCTCCCTCAAGACCGGCGTCTCCTGGCGCGAGCAGGTCCTGGATATTTGGGGCAAGGACAACCACCGCTATTCCTACGTCGGCACCGCCCCCCTACCGACCGATCCTACGATCGCCATCTACAACGCCCGCGAGACCGGCTTCGCATTTCCCCGCTGGTATTCGAATGCATTTATGGACGAGCGTCGGCCCGTGAACGCCGCGCTCTGGGCCGAGGATCGCTATTACCACGAAACCCAAAAATTCACCGCCACGCGCGGCCTGACTGAGACGGCCTCCGCCGCCTACGCCATGACGCAGGGCCGGCTCGGCACCGAGGGCTTTTTGGGTCGCACCGGTTTTCTTGGCGGTGTCCGCATGGAAGACACCACCGTGGACAGCTGGGGCTGGGTGCGCGCGCGGGTGTTGAGCTCGGCCGCCCTGCAACTGTCGGATCCGGCGGGCGCGGCGCAGCGCGACTATGCGAACAACGACCGCACGCTCAGCGCCGATTACCGGAAGGCGTTTCCGAGCATCCATGCGTTTCACGATCTCACCACCGACATCAAGTTACGCGCATCCTACTCCACGAGCTTCGGCCGCGCCGACCTCGGCAACTTCCTCCCGGCCGAGACGCCCAACGAGACCACCCAGACGGTGACGATCGCCAATCCTGGGCTCAGGCCGCAGACTGCCCGCAGCTGGGACCTCGGGATCGAGTATTACTTCGAGCCCGTCGGCCAACTCTCGCTCGGCTGGTTCCATAAGGAAATCCGCGACTACATCATTAGCGGTCAGATCGTGGGCACCATCGGAACCGGGGCGAACAACGGCTACGACGGCGAATATCCCGGCTGGTCCGAGGTCAGCACGGTCAACGCCAACTCCGCGATCGCCCAGGGCTGGGAGTTCTCCTATCGGCAGCAGTTCACGTTTCTCCCCGGCGTGCTGAAAGGCCTCGCCGGCTCGTTCAACTACACGTGGATCGACACCCACGGACAATACACGGGCACGACTTATCTCACGCGCCGCGACGTCGCGGGCTTCATCCCGCACGCCGCCAACGCCTCTCTCTCGTGGCGCCACCGGAATTTCAGCACCCGCGTGCTCTACAACTTCACAGGCGAATACATCACGAGCTACAACACCAACGCCGCGCTCCGTCTCTACCGCCTTTCTTATAAATCCGTGAACGTCGGCCTCTCCTACCAACTGCGCCCGAGCGTCAGCCTGAGCCTCGATGCCGCCAACCTCTTCAACGAACCACAGATCTTCTACCGCGGTCCCAAAGACCGCACGCAGCGGACCCTCGTCAACTTCGTGACCGTCACCGCCGGCATCAACGGTCGGTTCTGAGGAGCCCGGGGCTTTGCGCGTCGGCGATGTGACCACCTCCGGCTCCAACGGCCTCAGCTCCCTCAGCCGCGCTTTCCTCCTCCGCCAGCGCCGGCGAACGCGTGCGCTCAGCAGCGCATGCGTTGCGCTGTTTCTCTTCGGCACGTTCGTTGCGCTCGCGCAGCCGGCGGCGCCGAAAAAGATCGGCGTCGGCCTCTACGGCGCCAACGGCCACCAGCTCGCGCCGGCCACGTTCGCTGACCATCCCCATGCCCGGCTCGTGGCAGTCGCGGGATTGCGGGCGACCACGACGTTGCCCGAAGGCGTGACGCGCCACGCGTCGCTTGAAGCCCTGCTGGCAGACCCGACGGTCGCGCTGGTTTCGCTGTGCTCTCCGCGGCGGGCGGATCAGGCGCGCGACGCCATCCGCTGCCTCGAAGCCGGCAAACACGTTTATGCGGAAAAGCCCGCCGCGCTCACCGAGACGGAGCTCGATCAGATTCTCGCGGCGGCGCGGCGCAGCGGAAAACAGTTTCACGAAATGGCTGGCACGGCCTTCGCGCCCAGCTACGCGATCATGCGGCGGCTCGTGCGCGAGGGCGCGGTCGGCGAGGTGATTCAGGTATTCGTGCAAAAATCCTATCGCTACGGCACCGCGCGGCCGCAGGACGAGGCGATCGATGGCGGGATGTTCTTGCAGGTGGGTATCCACGCGGCGCGTCTGGTCGAGCACGTCGGCGGCGTGCGCATCCAGTCGATCGCCGGCTGGGAGACCGCGTTCGGCAAACCCGCAAAGGATGCGGGCGAGGGGAAAATCGCCGGCGCCGCCCAGGCCGAACTCGAAAATGGCGGCATCGCCACGATCATCGTCAATTATCTCAACCCACCGGGCACGACACTCCCGCACGGCAACGAAACCCTGCGGATCTTTGGCACCACGGGCTTCATCGAGTCCGTCGATGGCGGTGCGCGCACGCGCCTCGTCACAGCCGGACAGATCGTCGAGCCACTCGCGGCCGTGCCGGCGCTGGATTATTTCGATGCGGTCGCCGCGCAGCTCGTCACCGGCGCCGCGATGCCGCTCACGCTCGACGAGGAACTGCACCCGCTCCGCGTGCTGCTCCGGGCGAAGGAAAGCATGCGCGCCACACCCAGCGCGCTGCGAAAATAGCGCAGCCGTCAGCCGCCGCGACCGCTCGTGTCTTGACGTCCGCCTTGCCCCGCAATGTCAGTAACGGTCGCGTCGCCCCGAATTTCCCGAAGCTCAGTAATCGTCAACTCAAGCTCCCGCCCACTCCCATGAAATCCCCGCTCTTCTCCGCAACCCTCCTCGTTCTCGCACTCGCGCTCACCTCCGCTCAGGCGGCGACAGATCCCACCGCCGTCTGGCGCGCGGCCGACGATGCGCGCGTCGCCGCGATGATTTCGGCCGACCCGGCGAAACTCGCCGAGGTCTTTTCCGACGATCTCCTCTACGTCCACTCCAACGGCAAACCCGACACGAAGACCTCGTTTGTCGCTGCGATTTCGGCCGGTCGATCGGTCTATCATTCCGTCACTTATGAGCAGCGCGAATTCCGCGAGGTTTCGCCGGGGCTCGTGTTGATGACCGCGCGCTGCCGCGTGCAGCTCGGCAAGACCGCCCCGCACAACGAGCTTTACCTCAGCGTCCTCGCGGCCTACCGCTTCGAAAAGGGCGCGTGGCGTTTCCTTGCCTGGCAGTCAGCCAAGCTCGACGCCGCGCCAGCCGCTAAGAAGTGATCCCCACGTCCGGCCTATTTTGAATTTCGGTGGGCCGTCCGCTGGCGGAAATCCGGTAGATAGCTGCACGATTGGAAGCACACCCTCAGCGGGGCCCCAGAGTATTTACGCTTCATCTTCGCGGGGATTCACCGCACGGTGGCTCTTCCCTTCATGCCCGCCTTCGCCCTCACCATCTTCACCGGTGCGTTTCTCCTCTTCCAGGTCCAGCCGCTCGTCGGTAAATACATCCTCCCGTGGTTCGGCGGCGGTCCCGGCGTGTGGACGACGTGCATGTTGTTTTTTCAACTGCTGCTCCTCGGCGGTTACGCCTACGCCCACGCCGTCAGCCGCTACCTGAAGCCCCGTACGCAGGCGATTCTCCACGTCGTCCTTCTCGCTGCCGCGCTCGCGTCGCTACCGATCACCCCGAGCGACGCATGGAAGCCCGCCGCCGGAGACGATCCCGCTTGGCGTATCCTCTCCTTGCTCACGGCGAGCCTCGGCCTGCCCTACCTCGTGCTCTCTGCGACCGGCCCGCTCCTCCAAGCCTGGTTTCGCCGCACGTCACCCGGCACCTCGCCTTACCGCCTCTACGCGCTCTCCAACGTCGGCTCGCTCCTCGCGCTCATGAGCTACCCGTTTTACTTCGAGACAAATTTCACCCGGCTCGCGCAGGCCCAATTCTGGTCATGGGGCCTCGGATTCTACGCCGCCTGCTGCGGCTTCTGCGCGTGGCGAATCTGGAAAAATGCCGACGAGGTCACCCCTTCCGCCGCCGCGGCCGCCTCCGCCGAAGCACCCGCCGACATTCCGCCTCCCACCGCTTACCAACGCGCCCTCTGGATCTGCCTGCCAGCCGTGGCCTCGACGCTCCTGCTCGCCGGCACGAACAAGATGTGTCTGGACGTCGCCTCGATTCCCTTTCTCTGGGTGCTGCCGCTCGCGCTGTATCTCCTGTCGTTTATCATCAGCTTCGACAGTCCGCGCTGGTATTCACGTTTCTGGTTCACGCTGCTGCTCAGCGCCGCCCTGATCGGCGTGTGCCTCGCGTTGTTCGAAGGGGCCGATATGCCGATCGTGCAACAGGTCGTCATCTATTCAGCCGCTCTTTGGGTGGGCTCCATGATCTGCCACGGCGAGCTCTATCGGCTCAAGCCTCACCCCGCACACCTCACCGCGTTCTACCTGTTCATCGCCGCCGGGGGCGCGCTGGGCGGACTGTTCGTCGCACTCGTCGCCCCAGCTATTTTCAACAACTACTACGAATTGCACCTCAGCCTCGCGTTGCTGGTCGCGCTCTTGCTGGTGGTCTCTGCCCAAGACCACGCGGCGCTGAGCCCACGGCGTTGGCGCGTGCTCGCGGCGCTGCTCGCCGTTGGCGCGGTCTACGGGGCCGATCACACCGTGACCCCGGTCATCGCGTGGCTGCGCACAAAGCCACCCGCGCTGTTTTCGACCGTCGAATACTTCTGGACCAGCACGCAACACGCCGGGCTGCACTGGCCCGTTTGGCTGGCCGCCGGTCTGCTCGCCGCCCTCGTCGCGTTGCTGCGCCGCCGCGCTCAGCCTCTGGACGGCCATCGCACCACCTGCGCCCTGCTCGGCCTCGGACTCGGCGGGCTGATCGTCGTGCTCGGAGTGCAGATGCGCGAAACATCGCGCGGCTCGCTCCTGAGCGCGCGGAATTTCTACGGCGTCCTCTCCGTGCAAGAATACGGCCAGGAAGACCCCTCCACTCATTACCGCTTGCTGCTCCACGGGCGCATCACCCACGGCATCCAATTCGCCGCCCCCGAGCGCGCGCGCACCGTCACTTCGTATTTCGGTTCGCGCAGCGGACTCGGCCTCGCCCTGCGAACGTTTCCACGCCAGCAAAACCAACGCATCGGCCTCCTCGGTCTCGGCGTTGGCACCGTCGCCGCCTACGGAAAACCCGGCGATTACTTGCGCATTTACGAGATTGATCCCGCCGTGAAGCAGCTCGCCGAGAAACCCTTCAGCTACCTTGCCACGAGCGATGCCAAGATCGATCTCGTCATGGGCGACGGCCGCCTCTCGCTGGAACGCGAGCCACCCCAGAACTTCGATTTCCTGATTATGGATGCCTTCAGCAGCGACGCCGTGCCCGTGCACCTGCTCACCCGCGAGGCCTTCGCCATTTACCTCCGCCACCTCAAGCCCGACGGCGCGATCATTGTGAATATTTCCAACCGCTACCTCGACCTCCGTCCCGTAGTGGAAAACGCCGCACGCGCCATCGGGTTCCAAGCCCACACGATCGAATGCGAGGACGGCAGCGACGACGAGGACGAGGGTTCTTGGTGGCTCTACGGCTCGACCTTTGTGGTGCTCAGCCAGAACCGCGCCTTTATGGATAACTACGCGCTGCGCAACGCCGCCAGCCCGGCCCCAGCGACCCTCAACACCATTCCCCTCTGGACCGACGACTACACGAGCATGTTTCGCGTGTTGAAGTAAGCCGCGCCCACCGCGCCCCTCCTCCGACTATCTACCTCTGCCACCGCGCCCCCATGTAAGGCTTCGCTCGCCCGCACCCCCGCCGACTTCCTTCCCGAATTTTCCTTTGTCGCGGTTACCATGAATTGGCGCGACTGACTGCTCATCGTGTGATCGTGCCTTTGCCAACGCATTGAATCACCCCTTTGGATAGGGGTGTCATTTTACCCACCGATTATCTGGGTCTGACAGCTTTAGCCTCAACTCGGCGGTTGGCCAACCGCTTCCTCCATCACGCCTACCTCAGTTATCACCGCCCGCTCGACTAAGAAACCACCTGAGCTACTCGACCAGCATCTTGAAGACGGCGTCGATGCTATCCCGGTAGAACTCGATAGTCAGCTTGGTCCAGTATTCGTCCGGCAGGTCGTTGAGTTGACGACGGGCTGAGACCGGAAGCAGCAGGACTTGGGCGCGTTTATCAATGGCGAGTTCCACGACCTTTGCCGCGTTGGGCAGGATTTCCACCGAGCCACCGAGGTTCAACGAACCGGCGACGATGGCACCGCCACGCGTGTTCTTCCCAAGGAGCGCACCACAGAACGTGACCAAGGCCGGCAAGCTCAGGCCGGCGCCCGTCTTCTCCGAGTCGATGGCCCGCATCTGAATCGAGAACTCTTCTTCACGGGGGTTGCGGTCTCCGACGAGCTCTTTGGCTCGGGTGTAGAGATTCTGTTCGGCAACTTTGACACTCTCCCGGAATGGCGGCGGCGTTGGCTGGTTGAGCACTCGCACGCCCGAGCCGGGACCGCAGGTTACTTCCAGTCGATAGAGTGCCGGTCCGGTTTCAGGCGATCCGGGGCTGGCTGCCCACACCTGGCCCGGCGGCAGTGGGTCGGTCTCGATGGCTTCGTCACTGTGCAGCTCTGGCGTGGACACGAATTGCTCCACTCCGTCTGCGCCCAGGATGTAGCTGAAGTGCGTGTTGCGAAATTCGCTCTTAAACACCCGCTTTTGCTGCTCCTTCACGCGCCGGCGCGACTCCAGCGCCAGGCGGACCATCCATTCGAGGTCTTCGTCAGAAAGACCTTGGGCTGCGTCAGGGAACACCAGCTTCAGCAAGCCGTTCATCGTCTTGTTGACGGCTTCGATATCGCGACCGCTGAGCGCGCCGCCGAGATGCACCCGGCCTTGCAGTTGCGCGAGGCGGTTACTGGACCGCAGACGGGTCCATGCCTCGCTCAGGAAGTCACTGACCAATCCGAAATGCTGCGTGAGGTGCTCGTTCGGGTTGAGCTTGGGAAAATCCCAGCCCGAGACATAGCTGTGGAGCCGATCCATGAACGCCGTGTCGTTGCGCATTTCGGGTGGAAGCGGGCTGAGCAAGTGCGCGATGCGCTGTTGCTGCTCTACATCCACGTCGAGGTTGCCGACCATCACGAGACTGCCTTCGGCCCGGATGTTGTCCTTGCCGCGGCTGAACTGCCCCGAGGCCATGTAGCCTTTCATGATGTTCACGCCGTCCTTCTGGTCGAAGGATATGCCGGATACCTCGTCGAAACATACCACGTCGTATTGGCAGACAAGACCGCGCTGACCGTTGGCGTTATTGACGAACATTTTCGCCACGGTGGCCTTGCCGCCTGAAATTAGGTGGGCGTAGGGCGAGATTTGCTGGAAGAGGTGACTCTTGCCCGTGCCGCGCGGCCCCAGCTCCACCAGGTTATAGTTACGCTCCACGAATGGGACCATGCGCAGAAGCGTGACCTTCTTGGCCCGATCCGTGAGCGCGCTCGGCTCCAGTCCGATGGACCGAATGAGAAAATCGATCCACTCCTGCGTGGTGAACGCCGCCCGGCCTTTACCGTAGACCTCTAGGATATCGGACTTCGACATTTGTATCGGGCGGATGCTCTCGATACTGAACGGCCGGCCGTTCTGCTCCTGAGCGATGACGGCATCGTAGCCGAGGGTCACCTCGGCAAAGAATCCATCCGTGAGCATGCGTTCGTTGTCGCGGACCATCGGGCCGGCGATTCGCACATCTCGCAGGGCGAGGCTCGGGAGTTCGGCGACGTAGCAGTCGTTCTTGGCATCGAGCCTCGCTTTCACGAGGTCGATAATCCGCACGGAGCCTTCTTCTTTTGCCCGGGCCTTGAACAGCTCCTCGTCACCGGTGCGCACCGTGCGGTCTTTGAGTTGCTGCTCAACGATAGAGAGCCCCTCAGCGATTTCCGCCTCGTTCACGCTGGCGCAATAGCGGCCGAGGAGAAATTCGACCACGTAGGTGGGCACGGGATATTGCCGCGCGTATTTCCGCACCAAGTCCTTCCGAACGAGGAATCCGTCGTAGGTCTTGGCCGCAAGTTGATCTAGGTGGTCGAGTTCCATGCTCATGAAGTTTCTCCGATGGTGGTGGGTTGATGATCGATGACCTGGCCCGCGGAATCCAAAAGCACGACACTCGCGGCGGAGCCTTCGAGGGAATCATCGCGGACGGCTAGGCTTCCGACGCCCTGCGCATCCACTTCCTTGGCTGCAGCTGCGAGGGACTTTGCCTGTTTCCAATTCTGTCGTAGGTCGATCCTCAGCCCGGTGCTGACCCCTTGGATTTGCACGCGGCACCGAAGGCCTCGCCACGAGATGGCTCCGATTTTGGCCGCAATCTTCGCAGTGGTCCGCTCAACCAAGATGTCGGGCGTGATACTTTCCTGCGGGCTGATGCCGCCGTGAGAGTATTCGTTGCCGGCGAGGAAAGCTCCGATGCCATGCGGAATCGCGATCCGCACATGCGGATTCCAGAACCAACCATACTCCGGCACGGTGCTCGCTGATTCTCCCTTAAGCGTGGCACATCGCGCCCATTTGGACGCAGCGAGGTAGTGAGGAAGGTCCACCTTCGGGAGCCCGCCGGGCAACAGCAGCCACCCGTGGTCGGTGATTACCCGCACGGCACTCCATCCTCCGTTGAGGAGACTTTCGATGCGCTCGACCAGGGCCTCGACTTGGAGATCGAGGTGCCGGGGCAACTCCGCTTGCAGGGAATGCCCCAGATGATCGAACTGCCCGGATTCACTCCATCCGCCCGCCTCGGTTCCGACCGGCATTTTCATTTCGCCAGGTTCGATGATTTCCACGCCCTTCTTCGCCATCGCATCCCGCAACCGCTGGGCTGAGGCAACTTGGTTAGAGTCCCGAAACAGCGGCTGAAAATCCTCCGTCGCCTCGCGGCCTTCAATTGATTGCCGCACCGGCGTGGCGGCGGGTTTGGCCGTGGCCGTGACGGTTGGCACCGTGGTGAGCCGAGTCTTGAGGTGCGACTTTAGGCCGCGTGCTTCCAGGCTGACTGCCAGCCGTTGGGCAATGTCGTAGCGCAGGCCGTCCACGAAAAGCAGGCACACGTCTTTCTCCATGCTTACCTCACCGACGAGAGAAGCCGGCGCCCGCTCCTTGGCGAATGCGTCTTGAAACACCCGGGCCGAGCGGTCGAGCCACGGCTCGTAGAGGGAGCGGACCGCCCGGCTCACGGACGCCATGTCAGAGGAGGAACCGGGACTCGCCAGCGCGGCCATGGCCGCATCGTCACACTGCCACCCGTCCTCTGCATACGTCTTGATGATTGACGCCAGATCGGCGCCACCCAGCGCACGCTGTGCCGCCTGGGCCAAGCGCGCCAGCGGCTGCAACGCCAGCGCGAGTGGGCTTTGCCCGATCTTCGCCCAAACCCATTCACGTCGTTTGCCGTGCTCTTTTTCCAACTCAAGGACACGGGCGCATGCTGCGCTGTGCGGCAACTTTGCCAGTGCGTCCAACTCCTTCGCCAATCGCGCCTCCTCGGTTTCATTGGCTGATGGCTGGCGACCTTCGCCGACAAAGAAATCTTTGGGCGTAACTTCGCGTAGCAGTCGCGCCACTCCGCCATATCCCTTCGGTGCTTCGCAAAACCGCCGCCAAACGTCGTCCCACCGATCTCCACCATTGAGCAGTGCCTCACCGCCATCGCGAGGATGGGCTTGCTCCGGATCGATACCAAATTCCCGCCGGCATACATCGCGGAAGGTTAACCACCGCGGCCCCGCCCAAAGTTGGGCGCTGCCCGTGGGATCGTTCATCCACATCAGGATGTCCCTCACCGGATCACCGATGGCCAGCCGGTCAAAGTCCTCGGCCTCCAAGCGCCGTCCCCGCAAGCCGGCCAGCGGTTCGTTGATCAGAAGCGGGAGCGCTCGCAGCAACGCCTCGCGGGTGCGGGCATCAAGGGCCACGTCGAGCCCCAGTCCCTGCTCCGAGGTCAAGAACGCCTCCGCGGTCCAATCCCGGCCGTTGCGCTGGTGCCACATCGCACCGCGGTATTCCAATTCGATGAGCGGCTGAAATGGCACCGGGCATTCGCTACCTGCCCGGAGGACTTGGCGACTGAGGCCCGGCAGATAGAGCACCGGGATATGGCCGGCGGGCGGACTCGCATCGGGCAGCGTGCGCTCGACCACGCACTTCAACCAGATGGCCGGGCCGACGCGTTTGCCCTGAACAAATTCGCCCAACGTGTAGAGCTCGGGAAACGACTTGCTTAACTCCGCCACAAGCGGACGCCATTGCGCATCCGGATCGGTCCATAAAATCGCGACCGGCGCGGCTACGCCCTCCGGTGACACGGCGGCGGCTGAGAGTGAATTCCAAAGGGCTTCGGCGAGAGTATTCATTTGTGAACTTAGGTGCCGGCGAGGCTGAGCTGTTCGGGCGATTTCTTGCGCGTCTTCCGCTGCTCCTTGGTCTTGGGCGCGGTCAGGAGCCGGTGGCTCATTTCCTCCAGTTTGGCTGCGACCTTCGCGATCAGGTCGACACTGACGGACTCGGGAATGCCACCGTCGGCGATGTAGCTCGAAAGATACGCCGGCGAGGCCGACTCCAAGCCAACTCGGTTTAAGACGATGTGACTCACCGACTCGGCCTCGATCTCCACGGTCTGCTGCGAAAGCCCCGCACGGCTCGGCCACCACAAATCCTCATCGGTGCCGAGGTGCCCCAGAAGGATATGTGCCATCTCGTGGCAGAGGATGGCGTAGCGGCCCGGACCATCGAGGCCGTCATGCACGACGATTCGTTTTTTGAACCGCCTATTTCGTAGGTCGTGCGTTGCGAACCCGCCGTGGGTGGACGACAACGGCTTGAACTCCACGCGAATTCCCCACCGCTCCGCATTGTCCAAGAGCAGTTCTATCCGACGCGGTTCCCACTTCCCTTTGACGGCTCCGAACTGCTGGAGTTTTTCCGGCACCGGCGGGTTTTCGACCGAGTCGATGTCGTAGACCAACATCACCGGATGCATCGGAGCCAGGATCAGCATCGGGCGGGCGTCTTCTTTGATGCGGCAACTGAACTCGTCCATCCAGTGCTTCGCCGTGGCGTAAAAGGCACAGCTTCGATTCTGCACCTTCACCAGCATGTTGTTGAACGGAGCATACGCCCGGAAGCGGGCGCAGAAGTGAATCATCTCCTGAAAAGCCACCGAGTCGCGGTAGCTGGAACTCCGCCGGAAGAGTTCGTCGATGGTGCTCTTGAACTCGTCCTCCTTCTTGACGGCTCCGCGAATAGCGTCCTGCAAGGACTGGTCGTTCAGAACCCGGAGGAGATAGTCGTTCAGTTCCGCTTCGTGCTCGAACGCCCCGGTCATACGCCGGAGTTGGTCGACCGCAAGTTGCAGGGACCAGCGCGCCGACCATCCGACCGTTTCCGATTCTTCGAGCCGCGCCAGAAGCGTGACCGGGTTCGGCCATGGGCGAGGCCCATCCAGTATCTGAGCGATCAGCGAAACCGTCTGCTGAACCAACTCATACTCGGGGCTTCCCGGTTGTGGACGATGTTGTTTGCCGTCGTCCATTTTAGCCCTTCTTGCCCTTGTGCCGCTCGCGGGCCGCTTCTTTTGTGGCGGTTGAGTAGTGGCAATCGTTCCAGCGGTTGCCGTCGGGTTCGCTTCCCGTGCCGAGGAAGGGCTGTTTGCCCGACATCTGGTCGTCAGTCGCCTTTTCCCAACTCCAGAACCAGGGGAAATCCGCCTTTGCGCGCTGGGGCTCTTTGCCACGGTCTTTATCCCAACTGACTTTGGGTGTGGAGCGGAGGATGCAGGCGTTCTTTCCGCGGGCGTTGAGCGGCTTGGCCGTGATGAATGGGCGGAGGTTGAGCCGCACACCGTCGTTGATGTCGGGATTCCAGCCGATGGGCTGCTCGTGGAGCGGTTTCCAACGGACGAAGAGATCGAAGGGTGGTTCGCCGGCGAGGATGGCTTTGAGCTGAACGGTGAGGTGCTCGGCGGCCGTGAGGCGGGCGTCGGCACCTTCAACTCCGGCCTTCTGCGCCTTGCGCTGGGCGTCGATCCATTCGCCGAGGTAGGTGAAGATGAGTTTATCGAGCGTGCGTTTGCCGGCACCGTCTCCGGCGGCGAGCCGGTGGTAGTTGACGAGCGCGCTGAAGCCGCCCTTCAGGCCATCCCAAATGTGCCAGATGAAGGGGCGTTGGTGGAAGAGGTCGCAGTGCTGCGCGAAGAAATCATCACTGAGCCAGTCGGCGAGCGTCTTGGCTTTCGAGTCCGTTGCGGCCAGTAACTCGCGTGCCTTGGTGGCCGACCAATCGGAACCAAAAGCGGCAGCGAGCAGGGCGTTGAGCCGGTCGGCGGCGGGTGCTTCGCCCTTGGTCGCAGAGAGACACACGATGCCATCTTTGTCGGCCAGCTTTTCCAGACCGTCCGCCTTTAGCGCCGGGCAATCGGGAAAACTGGAGCCGGTCTGGCGCGGCCACTGGTAGCCGAGCAAACGAGCCACCGCCACCTGCAACGGCTGATCTGGTCCTTTGGGGTGGCCGTTGAACAGCCATTGCGTCGGGTCGCTCGAAAACGGCTTTGGCAATCCGTGCGGATATTTCTCCGCCGCCACCTTCTGCCAGTGCGCAAAGTCGAAGGGGACTTTAACGAGCGTTACATTCGTCACGTTAACCTTCTGGTCAATCTTACGAACCTCCTCATTGTATTCTGGCGACGAACAGAACGCCCACACCGCCGGCAAATCCTTTTCATCGTATGGAAGAACGACAGCCGCGTTCTTATCGAAAATGTCTCCCAAGTAGAGTGACGCTGGTAGCTGGCGCATCTGGCTAACGATGACGCCTTTCTTTTTCCAAGCCATTCCGCCGGCCAAAATCGCTTCGCCGCGTTCGCCGCGTTCGTGAAGAATGCCCTGTCCCTTTTGCCAAAAGACAATCTGTTCCATGCCGCCAAAGTTTCGAGGGCTTTCGACCGTCGTCTGTAGGAACTCCCAATCCGAGGTCGAATGAGCAATCTCCCAGAACTGACGGAAGAAACATGGCGTGTCTTTGCTGCCAAGGCCATGCACTCCGTGTGCGATAGTCGATAGTAGCGGAGCTTGAGGCCGGTCGTCTAAGCCGATGCGCGAATCAGGATTTCGTGACTGCGCAACCTGCTTCACCGTCACGAAGGATTTGGATCGAATGCTACCTGCCTTTTCGCTCGGTGTTGCTTCCTCCGTAACGTCAATGCCTGAAAACTCGTGTGCTTTGTCACAGGCCAGCAGGCTTAGGATGAACATTGCTGTGAAAGCTCCTGCGGCTTGCGGGCTGTCAAAACCATGCTCACCAATCCGAACGAGAGAGCCAAATTGGGTTCTTCTTAGCAGGTCATCGCGCAGCCCAGCGTAAGTCCCCAAGAACAGCCAGTTCTGAGGCGTGACGAGTGCAGTGCTGCCACCATTTTGGCAAAAGCTGAGGCAACGTTCCACGAAGCACGTCGCTAAGTCTGCTTTCGCTCCGGGGTGAACACGTTCGCAATAGTCCTTCAACACGTCGTCGTGTTTTCCTCTTGTGAGGTAAGGCACGTTGGTGGCAACGAGCGTGAACTGGCCGGCGAGAATCTCCGCCGCCTTGGTTAGTCCGCGCGCGGTTACGGCCATTTCATGTGCAGTGTCGTCCTTTGTCTCCTGTGCCAGCGCCTTTTCCAGCAGCGGCTGGAGTTCATGGAACGCGGCCACCAGCAAGTCGCCTTCGCCGGCATGCGGGTTGATGAGACTACCCAGCATGGGCGCGTCTTTGAACAGCCGGTAAAGCCGTGCCATGCCGTTCCTGAGCTTTTCGTTATCGCTGGCAATCGCGATCCACTCGGTCTCGCGAGTGTTCGGTGCAAGGCCCGAGCAGGCCAGATTCATCGCCGGCAACAGGCGATACCCCACCCGCCGCCACGCGGCCAGCGCCAGGTTGAACGCGCCAATCTGCGTGCAGCGCGGATCAATTTCCAAGCCGAACAAATTATCGCGGATGACGGCCGCCACTGCGGCAGGCTCGGCCACCTTTTCCTCGGCCATGCGCAGGGCCACCAGCCGCTCAAACATCGCCACCACGAAATGCCCACTGCCCATGCACGGGTCGAGCGCACGGAGCGCGCTCGCAGATTTTGGCCAACCGGCGAACGTGCCGGCGGCAGGTGTCCACTTGCCATCCGCGCCCTTGATGAAGCGGAGATAATTCCACGGGCAACCAGGCAGTGCGACAGCCGCACGCAACTCGGTCTCGTCCTTGGCACTCGTGGCCAAGCTGGGATTTGCGGCGAGGACTTTGCCGGCGTGCCATGCGCCAAGCGTGTTGTCCAAGAGGAAGTCCACCATGTAATCCTCGGTGAAGAGCTGGGTGACGGACGGCAGTTCATCGGCGCCGATTTTGTTGCCCGAGGCGTTGACCTCGTCTTTGCGGTCCGCCTGCCAGAATTGATAAACCCAGCCGAGGCTGTCGGAGGCGACGAACACATCGCGGGGCAGGTCGTTGAGCACGTCCTCCAATTCCGAGCGCGTCTCCGGCGGAAGCGTGACCTCCAGCACGGGATCGCCACGGCGGAAAATCTCCGGAAGCATGGCCTCGGCATAGCCACAGGCGAGAGGTAGCCAGTCCTTGCCCTGTTCGCGGGCGAGTTCGCGGCACTCATCCATGCTCATCGCTTGGCCCGACTCGGGCTCAATCAGCAGCTCGTTCTCCGCGAGGTAGCGGGCAAAGAGCATCCGGTGCCATTGCTCGTAAGCGACCTCACCCGTGAGCCGCGTGACACTCTGGGTGCCGCGCTTGTCATCGCGGACATCGCCAAGCTGCACCCCATGCGCCCGCAGCCGGTTGCGCAGCCGGCGCTGCTCGGGCTTCAAACTGCCCCACGGCTCATGGTGCCCGACCGCGAGCAGGTCGAGGGCCTTGCCCGCCCCCGTCTCCGCCGCCCGGCGAGCCTGCTTGACGGCGTTTTCAAGATCCTTGCGAAGTTTGGAGGCGAGGGAGGGCATGGGGTGAAAATTGTTTCTTGAGCGGAAGAGGGATTATAGCGTTTTGATGTAGCATTCACCCCACCGGCGATAGCACCGCCGGCCCGACGCCCTGCGAAAGCGGGGCGCTTCTTTTTGAGGGGATTCGAGGCGAACCGACTCTGACCACGACCCTGCCCTCGACTCTGACCTGGGTCTCGCCCCTGCAACCGGCCACTTCAGGAATGAGCCAATTGAGCCATTTATGAGCCATTAATTTTTTCCTCGTTTGTGAGCCAATTGAGCCATTCATGGGCCGTTCTTCTTGAATTCGTAGTGTGAACCCCGGCCGCGCCCCTGCCGCACGATCACGTTTTTCGATACCAGGTCCTCAAGATCACGTTTCGCGGTCGCTCGGGTGGCACCGCTGATCGTCTGGTAATCGCTATTGCTGAAACGCGACCGCTGCCGAATGAGAGGAAGCGCTTTCAATTGCCGCTCGTTGAGATTCAGCCTGCCCAGCACGGATGCTGTAAGTCGATCACGCCATACGGTAGTGACGAACTCCCCGCTGCGTTGCTCGAAATCCGGCTCCGGTAGCGCGTGAGCGGCGGACTCCCGGATCATCATGAGGGTGCCGGTGCCGAATTTCTCGATGTAGCGGGCGAGGAAGAGCGCCTCGGCAATCCGAGGATTGTGCGCGATGGAGCGATGCGGGTGGCGGAGCCCTTCCGGAGTCAGCGGCGGAGGCAGCAGGCCGGGATTCCAAATCTCAACGCGGTCGGCAAAAACGGAGACCTGCACGGCCGCTCCCGAGGTGTAATCGCGGTGCGCAATGGCGTTGACGATGGCCTCACGGATGACGTCAGGCGGGATTTCGAAGATGACGGGGGCTTGGGCGCTCAACGCCCGCGTGCCCACGCCACGGTTGAGCACGCCGAGGGCGAAGTTCGTCGCACGGTCCACCTGTTCAAACAGCGAGCCCTGGAAAATCTGATAATACGGCGCAGGCCTCTGAATCTCGGTGCCATGAAAATGCATGCAGCGCACCTCGGCCGCTGGAGTGAAGCGTTGGGGCTGCCGACCGAAAAGCAGCAGGGCGGCCTGCGTAGGCTGTCGGTCGCACAGTAAATTCAAATGCGTCAGCACCGTGGTAAGCGGAGCATCCACGGGGAGCGGAAACTGGCGCTCCGCCCGGGCGCGGCGCACGAAGGCCGCGACCGCCCCGGCGTCAATGTCGTCGAAGGTGGCCCCGGGTGCCGGGCGGTCCTCGAACGGCCGGCTCTGGATGGTGCCGCGGGCATCCAGGAATTCCACCAGGCTGGCATAGAGCGCAGCGGTCAGTTCCGCGATGGTTTCGAACCGACGGCGGATGAGCTGGCCGCCAGCCTTGCTGATCAGGGCGCGCATCTTGGGGTGCCGCGCCTTGTCGTCCGTGCCCTTCACAAAAATCAACCGGGTCTTCCCCGCTGCGGAGGCCCGATTAAACTCCTGCTCGGTTGGCGCTACCCCGGCGGCATTCTCGAAGCCGTAGTCGTTGCCGAACAGACCGCAGTAGAGGGTGCAGCGGTCAACTTCCGGAAGATACACCTGGTCGGCCCGGCGGTCGGCCGCAGGGGTGTCCTCGAACAAAAACACCTCGAAAAAACGACTGAGCAGTGGGTCGTTGTGAACATACTCCTTCAAGGCGCGACGCTCCGCCGCGAGTTCCTTCTGGACGGAACTGACGAAGATCAGGGACTTGGAGGAGCTGGCCATGGGCGGAATGGGTTCAGGAAATCACGACTGGGCCGGTCTTGATGCGTTCGAGGAGCGTCGCCTCCTGCCCGGCCAGCCATCGCTTCACGTCGGCGTCGGTGCGGAGCACGATGCTGCTGAGGTGGACGTGTTGAACCTTGGGCTCCAGCAGCTCGGCGGCTTCCTTTGCTGCCTGCGCGAAACGTCCCGGCAGCGCGGCAATCTTGTCGTGCCACCACGAGAGCGGAGTGGCTTCCAAGGTGGAAAGGAGCTTTTCGTCCGTTGAGACATCAGGCGCGCTCGGCTTGGAAAGGCCTGTGCCGGCCAGGATGCGCGTGCGGTCGGCTGCGTCGATCCGCTGCCAAACATCGGACGCTTCAAGCGTGGCGAGCGACTGGGTGTATGAGGAGTCGAAGCTGCGCTGGGCGGTTTGAATGCCGCTGCGCAACAAATCCGCCAATTTCCGACGAAGCGGTGAAACGGCATCCTGCGCCTGCAGCAGTGAGCGTTGGGCGCGGATCGCCTCAATCTGTTCCGAACACTCTTTCGCCTCGGCCAAACCAGAGGACTGTCCGGCCAGGCGAACCACCAGATTCCACGACGGCAGCCGGAGGGCGGAGAGGTCACGGGCGGTGGTCCAATCCTTGATGTTGGTTTCGAGTTGGGTGGTGGCGGCCCGGATCACGGCCAACTGCTGGTTGCCGGCAAGACGCTGCATGTCCTCGATGGCCGTCAGATTGGGCACGGCAGGAAGCGGTGCCTCGCCGCCAGCACCCCGGGCGAGCGCCACCACGGCCTGCAAGAAATCACCGGACTTCGCGGCCTCTTCACCGCTCTTGCAGGTGACACCGGCCTGCCCGAACAGCTTGCGAAGGGCGAGGCGGTCTTGAACGGAGAGCGTGGCCTGCTCGACGCGGAACGCGGATTTCGGAATCTTGTTTTGATCGAGCTGCCCCAACGCGACGGGCGCACCATTCAGGGTGACGCTCAGGTGCTGGGAGCGATGGAGCGCGATGAGGGCGGCGTCGATCGCATCGCGGGGCCAGCCATATGGACTCGCTTGGAGGGCCTTGCGGACCTCGGTGCCGGTCTTGCCTGAGCCGATGGCGGCGATGACCTGCAAACACACCGGGTGCTTTTCGGTGGCATCGGTGTGGCCAGCGGGCTGAAACGGATGATCCGCGCCATCGCGCGCACGCTTGAGCACGACCTCCCAAGCGTTGGAATCGCCTTCCTTGAAACGGGGAAAAAGCCGGATCAGCGATTCGTCGGCAGCATCGCGGATTTTGTCCTCCAGCGTGATCCGTATGACCTCGCTCCCGCCTCCTTGGAAGACTTTGGCGTTGGCCACGATTTCGTTGACCAAGCGATCGCGGGCCGCGGCGGCGTTGGCTTTGCGGCTTTCCATGCTCTGTCGTGCCTCCTGACCCTCCGGCGTGGAGGGAATGCCGCGCAGATCCAATGTTTGCTGGGCGGCGTCGGCCTCGACCACGAGGCGGCGAAGGTCCTCGGCGGATTGACGCGGCACAAAGACCGCAAGCAGTGGGCTCTCGGGACCAATGGCGCGGGTGGCCTCAACCACTTCTTTCTCCGCACAGGACCAGCCGTCACGCACCCAAATCGGAATACTCGCACCGTCGCCGGCGGGAACCGTGGAGTCGCGGCTGATAACGAGGCTGCGGGACTCCTTGCTCAGCCCCTGGGTTTTCTTGACCGTGCGGATGATCTTTTCCGCTTCGGCGTAGAGCAGTTCGTCGCGCCGAAACTGAATGGTGGCGTCGTCGTTGTTGAGCTTCGTTTGGCGGTTGCGAAACTCGCGATCCCACTCGCTACCCTCGCGGGTTTGCAGGCGATATTCGTCGCCGACCGTCATCAAGACGCCCTTGTCGGCGAGGTTTTTCAATGCGGCCTCGACCTCGGAGCGCAGCTTGCCGTTGTCGGCGGCCAAGTCATCCACGAGCAGGTCGGCAATGTGGTCCTTGTTGGCGCGGACGCCGGTGTCTAGGCCGTCGTCGCGTTTCAATTTTCCGATCAGAAACACGAGCCCGCAGATGCGGCGCGCAAGGAGCCCCTGTTCCTTGCCGACCTTAATGATACGCTCGTTGCTCTCGCGGAGCAGGACGCCGGTGTTGACCAAGTTTGGAGCCAGCGAATCGAAGAGTTCGTCGGCCGGAACGACCGCGCCCACGTCGCGGCCGGAAACCTTGGCCACCGCACTGTGGATGATGCTCAGTTGCGAACGCAGCTGGCTCTGGGTGCCGGCGGCATCCACCTGACGGAAACAGTGCTCCCAAAAACGGCGGCGCACAGGGAGCAACGGATAGTCTTCGAGAATGGTGGCACGATCCTCGGCGCGTTCCGCGAGACGGGTGCCCTGAAGGTGACGGGAAACTTCGCCGGCATGGGTATCAAACAGGCGGCGAATCTCCGGCACGCCCGTGGGCTTCTTCTGCAGGAGCACTTTCCGCGTTACGGTCTCGACCTCAATGTCGGACAACGGGACACGGATGGTAAAACGGTCGAGAAGCTTGTGGAGGAGCGGGACATCGGTGAGCGCGCTCTGACCGGCCCCGACGATAATCACCTGGCTGTCGAGTTGCTTGGACACGGCTTCGGCAACCTCGGTGACGAGGGTCGCGCGAATGTTTGAGTCACCGATGTATTGCTGGACCTCGTCGAGGATGAGAATGGTGCACGGCATGCGACCGTTTTTCCCCACGCGCCGCAGTGCTTCTTTGGCGGTTTGAAGGAACGCCTCGGTCGTGATATCGGTCGCTTGGGGCGGGAACTGAGCCTTAATGCTCTGGCGGGCCTCGCCCTCGGAGTTGGCAAATTTTGGGTCGCACTCCAAGATGACACGCGCCAGCGCGCCGCTCACATAGAGGTTGTTGAGCTCACTCGCGAAATTCTTACCCGCCGCAGCGATGCTCTTTTGCACCCGCTCATACCATCCTTGGGAGTCCAGCCAGAGACAGAACCGGGCTTGGGGATAGAGGCCGGGGAGTCCCGTCGCCTTGAGGAGAATCGAAAGAATGGTGAGGCGAACATTTTCGGTCGTGCCACTGGGCAAGGCCCCCGCTGCAGCGAGCAATCCGCCGGCACGTTTTCCGGCGGTTTCCAACTCCCGCAGGAGGGTGCGCACGTCTTCCGGAATGTTAGGCACCAAGCTCCGAGCGGTTGCACCGTCATCGAAGGTCGTGTCCTGCCAGAGGCTGGCCGCCATTTTCAAGGCGTGGGATTTACCGCTGCCGTAAAAACCGCTGACCCAAACGCCCTTTTGGCTGGTGCGCCCGGTGTTTTCCAAGAAAGAGCGAAGAATCCGGATCAGGCCGTCGGAGAACTGGCCTTCACACACGAAGGTGGAAAGTTCGCCGCGGAGTTCTTCCCGCGCCTTCGGGTCGGACTCGTCCGAAATGCGCGCCTGCCCTTGATTGATGAGGGGGTATTCGGCGGGATCACGCTGGAGGATGTCGTGGATTTTCATGGAGTAAATTCGTCGGAGTAGTGCGTGATGGGGATGGCGAGGTAGTTCCACCCGTCCCGGGCATCCAACAGGCGATAGTTGTTGTGCTCGTATTGTCCCGGGAAGAACACGAGGAGCCGGCCGCGGATGTCGCGATCCACCTTGCGGACAATTTCAGAGAAACGGGCCAAGCCGAACAGGGTCGCAACGCCGGTGACGGCCACCACGGTGTTTTCTGTCACGGTTGGAGCGGTCAAAGCGCGCCGGAGTTCACCGGCCACGAAATCGGGGAATTCCGCATCAAGTTTCAGGCTGAGGTCGTCCGGCTGAGCGAAGTAAGCGTCCCGGTATTCGTCACTGGCCATCCACGAGGGGAAGGCGGCGGCCAGATCAACCTCCTGCCACGTGTGCCCTGTCTCCAAGGTGGCGGTTTCGAACAGCACTTTGCGGGCACGCAGGGTTCGCTCCAACTCCTTCTCATATACCACCATGATGACGCGCTGCGCACCGGACATGGTGCGTTGCCACGGGGTCGAAATGTGCCGGGAGTAACGCTCGGCGAGTTCTTCGATGCGGGACATTATTTTTCGAGGGACGGCGAGAAGCTGGGGTCGAGGCGATCCAATTGGAGGTCGACGATCTTGTCGGAAATGCGGAGGTCGAGCAGGCCGGCGCGCTTGGCTTCC
>CANIJN010000045.1 GCA_947467625.1 Opitutia bacterium
GACGACGAAGCCGAGCGTGGCAAACGGGTGGTGGGTGGCGAGGCGGCGGAAGGGCACGGGAATGTTTCGGCAGCGAAGCTGAGACGAGCGCTATTTTCCAGAGTCTAATCGAAACGATCAGGCCAGCCGGCGAATTCCTTACTAAAGCGCCACGCGAAGGAGGGTGGTAAATTTGGGACACGCGGAACGCGCTACCTGCTCACGCGTTCTGCATCAGCCACGAGAGGTCGTTGAGGACTGCGCCAGTGCCGTTGGCGACGGCGGACAGGGGGTCCTCGCTCACCGTCACCGGTAGGCCGGTCTTCTCGCTCAGGAGTTTGTCGATGCCGCGGATGAGGGCGCCGCCGCCGGCCATCACAAAGCCACGGTCTACGAGGTCGGCGGAGAGCTCAGGGGGGCAGCGTTCGAGGGTCACGCGCACGGCGTCGACGATGTTTGAGATCGTGTCGGCGAGGGCTTCGCGAATTTCTTGGGACGTAATGTGAATGGTCTTGGGCAGGCCGGCGACGGAGTCGCGACCTTTCACTTCCATGGTGAGTTCTTCGTCGAGCGGGTAGGCGGAGCCGACGCGGCATTTGATTTCCTCAGCGGTACGCTCGCCAATGAGGAGATTATAGGCCCGCTTCATGTAGTCGATTATGGCGCTGTCCAATTCGTCGCCGGCGACGCGGATCGATTTCGAAAACACAATGCCGTTGAGCGAAATGACGGCGATCTCGGTGGTGCCGCCGCCGATGTCCACGATCATGTTGGCCGCTGGCTCATCGATGGGTAGCCCGACGCCGATGGCGGCAGCCATGGGCTCCGGAATAGTAATGACGTCGCGGGCGCCGGCGTGCATCGCGGACTCTTTGACGGCGCGTTTTTCCACCTCGGTGATACCGGAAGGAATGGCAATAACGACGCGGGGCGGGGCGCGAAACGAACCGCTGGATACCTTGCGGATGAAGTAGCGTAACATCGCTTCGGTGACATCGAAGTCGGCGATGACGCCGTCTTTCATCGGGCGGATCGCGGTGATGTTGCCAGGAGTGCGGCCAAGCATCTTTTTCGCTTCGTCGCCGACGGCGCGGACTTTGCGGGTGACGGTGTCGAGGGCGACGACCGAGGGCTCACGCAAAACGATGCCCTTGTCCTTCACGTAGACGAGCGTGTTAGCGGTGCCGAGGTCGATGCCGATGTCGTTGGAGAAGTAGCCGAAGATGTTGGCCATGATTGCGTGAGCGTGAGAGCGGGTGACGGCGTTGCCGCCGACGGAAACGAATCGTCGTGCGGAGGGGGTGTCAACGAGGGAAACGGTTGGGGTGCTGGATCGAGGTAGCTTGACGGGAGTCCGGCAGAAGGCGTCTCCTTTGGCCGGCGTTCGTATGCACGGAATTCATTTTATCCAGGATCTCGCGGTAGTGCTCGTCGTGGCTGGCGTCGTGGGGTGGTTGTGCCAGCGGATCGGGTTGTCTGTCGTGGTCGGGTTTCTCGTGGCTGGGATCATAGCAGGACCGAAATCCCCAGCGTTCGCGTTGGTGCAGGACGCAGCGAGTATCGAGACTCTGGCTCAGTTGGGTCTAGTCTTTCTGATGTTTGCCATCGGGCTAGGGTTAAGCCTGCGGAAGATGCGGCGGCTTGGGCCGGGGCTGATGTTGGCGACGTTTGGTGGGGCGATCGTGATGTACTATCTTTCGCGGTTGTTGGGGGCTGCGCTCGGTTGGTCGAGCGCGGAGGGACTTTTTCTGGCGGGTATGCTGATGGTATCTTCGTCGGCGATCATCGGGAAAATACTGCACGAGACCGGGACCAATCACGAGCGCTCGGGCCAACTCGCGATGGGGATTTCGGTGCTCGAGGATGTGGTCGCGGTAGTGATGCTGACGCTGCTGAATTCGATCATAAAGATCGACGCCGGGGGAGGCGAGCAAGTGGGCCGAACGTTGTTTCAACTCGGGGCGTTTGTGGTTCTGGCGGGTGTGTTGGGGCTGCTGCTGGTGCCGTGGTTGCTGAAGCGGATGAGCATCGCGGCGGACGAAGAACTGCAAACGCTCGGAATGGCGGCGCTGCTTTTTGGGATGGCGGTCGTCGCGGTACAGGCGGGCTACTCGCCCGCGCTCGGGGCTTTTTTATTGGGCACGATTATCGCCGAGACCTCGCATCGGCATCAAGTGGAGCGGACGTTTGAAGGGATGAAGAATATCTTCAGCGCGGTTTTTTTCGTGGCGATCGGAATGCAAATCGACGTGCACGAGCTCTGGGGAGCTGCCGGGTTAATTGGAGGGATCGCGGCGTTCACCTTGGTGGCGAGACCTCTGGCGGTGACCAGCGCGTTGGCGCTGAGTGGCACGCCGCTCAAGGATGCGTTGCGTACGGGGTTAACAGTGACGCCGATCGGTGAATTTTCGTTCATTATTGCGCAACTCGGGGTGACCATGGCCGTGGTGCCTTCGCGGTTTTATCCCATGGCGGTCGGGGTATCCTTGGTGGTGACGCTGGTCGCGCCGATGTTGACGCGGCATTCGGCAAAAATCGCGGATGCGATACTGCGGCGCCAGCCCCGTTGGCTTGCGGATTGGGGCGGCGCTTACCTTGGCTGGCTCCATGGACTGCAGCTACGGAGGTCGCGCAACCTCCTGTGGCAGCTCAGCCGCAAGCGACTGATCCAGGTGGGGGTCGGCATGCTGTTCGTGACTGGCGTCGTGGTTTTTTCAGGTCAGTTTTTTTCGATGGCCGAGGTGTGGATCGGTCAGGACCGACTGTTTCCGCACGACCTCGAGTTGTTTTTTGGGGCGACGCTGGTCCTGCTGATCTTGGCTCCGTTGGTGGCGATTTGGCGCAATGTTTCGGCCATGGCCATGCTCTACGCAGAGGTTTCGACGAAAGGTCACCCGGATGCGAAGCGGCTGCGCGCCTTGGTGGAAACCGTGCTGAAGATTATCGCGGGAGGGGGGATGTTTGTGTGGCTCGCGGCGATCCAGCCCGCGGAAGGGCAAGGGCACTGGCTCTTGCTGTTTAGTGCGGTGGTCGCGGGGGTGGCGGTGCTGGTTCTGCGGCGAAAACTGATTTACTGGCACAGTGAGATGGAGGTCGAGCTGATCAGCGTGATTGAGACGGGGGACAACAAGATGACCGCGACGACTGCGCCCTGGCTCCAGCCGCACGGGGAATGGACTCTACACATGATCGACTGCACCTTGCCGGACTTGGCGGATTGCCAAGGAAAGAAAATTTCTGAGCTCGGACTGAGGACCCGCTTTGGGTGCTCGGTGGTTGGTATTGAGCGACAAGGATTCATGATCCCCTTGCCTCCGCCAGAGGCGGTGTTGTTCCCCCGCGACAAGGTTCTGTTGTTGGGCACGACGGAGCAGGTCACTGCGGGCAAGGTATTTCTCGGAGTGGTGTCGGGTGCGTCGGGATCGGATTCGCTGTTTGAGGAAGTGCGTATGGAGGCGATGAGGGTGCCGCGCTGGAGTCGCGCGGCGGGCAGGACCTTGGGTGAACTCTCGCCGACGCAGATCCACGGCGTGCAGATCGCGGGAGTAAATCGCAACGGCCTGCGGGTGCTCAACCCGACGGCGGCGGAGACCATGCGGTCGGGTGACGAAGTGTTGGTGCTCGGGGCACCAATGGAGATCGCGAAATTCAAGATTTGGGTGCGGGAGCGGGTGGAAGAGGAGCCGGCCGCGCTCAAGGCGGACTGAAAATAAAAAAACGCGCCGTGGTCGGGCGCGTTGGGAAAACTTCAGGGTGAGCGCGCGAGGCGCTGTCGTGAACTCAGTTGGAGGCCGGGGTCTTGATGGGTTCGACTTTCTTGGCTTCCGGCGCGGCGGCAGGTTTTGCTTCTTGATCGTCTTCCTTGGATGATTTCTTGAATTCTTTGATGGACTGGCCGAGGCCCTTCGCGAGCTGGGGGAGCTTGGAACCGCCAAACAACACGAGGAGAATGACGAGAATAACAATGAGTTCGGTCGGCCCGAGCCCCATGATGCCGGCGATGGTGAGCGTGGTCATAAGCAAATAAAGTTAGGCTGAGCTCGTGAGCTGTAAAGACGTAAAGCGATTCCGTCAGTCGTGAAACACAACCTCGTCGCCCATCTTGGGCTGACCGGAGATAATTTGTGCGCCGAGCGTGCGCCCGCGGGTGTAGCTGGAGGTGCGTAAGCGCCCGGTCTCGGTCAGATCGTCCGAGCGCACAATGAGTTCTCCGCCGTCGGCGAGTGCGGCGGCGGGCGTCGTAGCGGTGAGGCTGACGAACGCGAAGCCACGCGCGGTATCGACCGCTACGATACGGCCAACGATTTTATGCGGGCTAACGGTGAGGACGTCGGCCGGAGGGATCATTGCGGCGGATGGGGCGCCGCGGCTGGCGTGGGGCGACGGCGGGGCAGGAGGCGGGGTGCTGCAGCCCGCCACAAAATAAATCACCGCCAGCAGCGTGAGCAGTCTGGCGGTGAGAGACATGACGCAAGGCGACGAGGGCGTCGCGGCTTCCGATTGGGTCAGAGCTTGGGCTTGGGCTTAGGAAGGCCGAGGCCGCCAGGCAGACTGCCGAGGCTCAGCGGGCTGGCAGACGCGATCTTGGGAGCGGCTGGGGCCTCGCCCGGCCGAGACGTCGCGGCGATCTTCATCAGATTTTGGGCGTTATCGATCTGCTCAGCATCGAAGAAGCCATGGAGTTGGCGAATACGCGTCGGATGACGCATTTTCCGCAGCGCCTTGGCCTCGATTTGGCGGATGCGTTCGCGGGTGACTTTGAATTGTTTGCCGACCTCTTCGAGCGTGCGGCTGTAGCCGTCGACGAGGCCGAAACGCAGGGAGAGGACGCGGCGCTCGCGCTCAGTGAGAGAGTCGAGGACGTCGACGATTTTTTCGCGGAGGAGCGAATAGGCCGTCATGTCGTAGGGGTTTTCTGCTGACTTGTCCTCGATGAAATCGCCAAACGAAGTGTCGTCGCCGTCGCCGACGGGTGACTGGAGCGAGATGGGCTGCTGCGCCATCTTCATGATTTGCTGCACGCGTTCGACGGGCAAATTCATCTCGTCGGCCACCTCGTCGGGTGTCGGTTCGTGGCCGTATTCCTGGAGGAGCTGTTTTTGCACCTGCATGACCTTGTTCAAGGTCTCGATCATGTGGACCGGGATGCGGATGGTGCGGGCCTGATCGGCGATCGAGCGGGTGATGGCCTGGCGGATCCACCACGTGGCGTACGTGGAGAATTTGTAGCCGCGGCGATACTCGAATTTTTCGACGGCCTTCATGAGGCCCATGTTGCCCTCTTGAATGAGGTCGAGGAAGGAAAGGCCGCGGTTGGTGTATTTCTTGGCGATCGAGATCACGAGGCGAAGATTCGCCTCGACCATCTCGGTCTTGGCTTTGTGGGCCTCGCGGACGTGGACAAAGGTTTGGTTGAACACGCGGAGCATCTCCTCGGGTGCGATGCGCTGCACGCCCTCGATTTGCTTCAGGCGGGCGTGGACGGTCTTCGTATCGATTGCGGCGTCCTTCTTTGTCTTCGGGTGCTTGGCCCGATCCAACTGGGCATTGATTGCTTCGATCTCCTCGATCGTGGGGCGCAGTTGTTCGAGATATTCTTCGTAGACCTTGAGTTTGAAGAAAAACTTGGAGAAGAACGCGCGGAGCACGGATTCGCGTTTCTTGAATTTCGACAGGACTTTCTTCTTTTCGGCCTCGGTCTTGGCCTTGAGATATTCGGCCCAAGCTTCGGCGGTGCCGACTTCAGATTTCTGGGTGTTTTCGACGAGTTTCGGGAGGCCCTTGAAGTAGGCTTCGCGGGAGTCGATTTTCTTGTCGATGACGACGCGGTCGAAGCGCTCCTCGCGGTTGAGCAGCTTCGCGCCGAGCGTGCCGATGTAGGAGCCGACGGCGGAGGCCTCAAACAGGGCGGTTTGCGCCTTCAGTTCGGCGTTTTCGATGCGTTTGGAGATTTCCACTTCCTGCTCGCGGGTGAGCAGCGGGACCTGCCCCATTTGCTTGAGATACATCCGGACGGGATCGTCGAGGATGTCGTTCTGGGAGGTGCGAGACTCTTCCTCTTCGGCTTCTTCCTGACGCGCCTTGTAGTCCTCGACCTGATCGGGCTCAAGAATTTCGATCTCTAGGTTCTGGAGAATAGAGAGGACGTTATCGATTTCCTCCTGATTTTCGACGGATTCGGGCAGCGCCTCGTTGATGTCGTCGAACGTGAGGTAGCCCTGTTCCTTGGATAGGCGGATGAGGTTGCGTATTTTGTCGTTGATGCCCCCCGGGGTTGCATCGGCTCCCGGGACGGCGCCCACGCCGGTGGACGGCGGGATTTTAGCGAGGACAGCCTCGACGGCTTCAGACTGCTCGGAATCAAGGGAGGCGGACTTAGCTTTACGCGGCATAGGAATGGGAAGACGGAGCGGAAAAATGGTCAGGCAGTAGGGGCCAAAGTGATCGGTTGGCGGAGCAGACGGTGTAGTTCGGAACGTTCTTTCAAGAGTGAAATTGGGTCAGATTCTATTTCCGCATGGGGGTTGGCCAAGGCAAGTTCTATTTGCCGTAGGCGCGGCTCCAGCGCCCGGGCGCGCAACTGGCGCAGACCCTCTTGGGCCACCTTTAGGGGATCTTCAAACCCGGGGGTTTCGAACAGCAAGCCTGCGACCATCGAGCGTTCGGCGTCGGTTTCGAGCAGGTTTTCGAGGTGATCCTTGCCGGGCCAGAGGTCGTGTTCGAACTCGCCGAGGAAACGGTTGAGGAGGGCCCCGGCGGGGTGGCTCAAGTCGATCCAATCGTGGGGAAGGGAGTGGCTCAGGGGCTTGCCGATGTCTTCGAAGTGCAGGCAGAGTAAAAGGAGGTCGCGCTCGGAGGTGTGCGCGGTGTGAGGGACCGGAGTAGGGGCGGTGGGCAGCGCACCAGCCGGACGCGCGTCGGCCAACCGGCTTTGGCGTTGGAGAAAGGTCTGGAAATCCTTGTGGGCAGCAGCTAGCGGGAGCCGGAGATGGGCAGCTGTTTCGTTGACGAATTCGGAGCGGGTGACGGCGCTTTCGGCGTTGGCGATGATTTCGAAAACCGTTTGGGCGGCCCGTGATTTTAGCTCCGCGGACGCCGTAGGGGGATCGGGCAGGGCGGCGCGGCAGGCAAAAACCATGGCGCTTTGCGCGCCGCGGCGGACTTCGTCATATGCGGCAAGACCGCGCTCTAGGAAGAGCAGGTCGGGATCGACCTTGCTGTCGCCGGCCAACGTGAGGAAACGGATTTCGAGGCCGGCCTTCAGGGCCATCGGCAGAAAACGCAGTGCGGCCTTCTGCCCGGCACCGTCGCTATCGAAAAAGCATTCCACTTGAGTGTGATAGCGTCGCATCAACACGAGCTGGCCTTCGGTGATCGAGGTGCCTTGGGGTGCAATGGCGGTTTTGAGTCCCACGGACCAGCAGCGGAGGGCATCGAGTTGGCCTTCGACCATGACGAAAGGTTTGCCCTCCCCGACGGCGGTGCGGGCGCGATCGAGGTTAAAGAGTAAATTTCCTTTCGTGAAAATCGGGGTTTCTGGGGAATTGACGTATTTGGCGTCCTTGGCGGGGTCGTCTGCGGGCGTGAGATCGGTTTGGCGCGCAGTGAATGCGCAGACCCGGCCTTGGTGGTCGCGAATGGGGATCATCAGCCGACCGCGAAAGCGTGGGCGCAGCGCTTGGAGTGTGATGGCGGCATCATCGTAGACGAAAAATAGTCCGCAGCGGCGCAACGCCTCCTCGGAGAATTTTCGCCGCATCATCGCTGCACCGAGCCCGCTGCCGGTCGCATCGGCGGCGCCAATCTTAAACTCGTCGGCCAGTTCGGCGGTGAAACGGCGCTGCTCGATCCACAGTTGGCGCATGGCATCACCGGTCGGGTCTTTCGCCTTGAAGGCTTGGAAGTAATGTTCCGCGGCAGCGTCGTGGAGATCGAAGACTTCTTGCCGCAACGTGCGGTCCGCCGTGCTCGGGCCGCCGGAGCCTTCTTCGTATTCGATCGGAATCCCGAAGCGTTTGCCGAGCGCCTCCACGGCTTCGGAGAAATTCAACTGCTCCGTTTCACGGACGAAAGAGATGATGTCGCCGCTCTTGCCGCAGCCGAAGCAGTGGTAGTAGCCCTTGTCGGGATCGACATTGAACGAAGGGGTTTTCTCGTTGTGAAACGGGCACAGTCCCTTGAGACGCGCCCCGCCCGCCTTGCGCAGGGTCACCATGCGCGCAACGACGTCAGCGAGATTGACTCGCAGCTTCAGGTCGCGGACGCAGGTGGGTTTGATGACGGGCATGGAGCAGAGAATGGTAGAGGAGGGGAGCGCTGCCCTCCATCGCTCGCCGCGAAGTGAGCCAAAAAGAATGCACTTTCAACTCACCGACTCGGCTGTCAAGTTCGCGCCTCTTTTACGAAGTTTCGTGGCATCCGAGGAAACTTCGCCCAATCTCGCACGACACACTCCATTATGCGTTTCCCCGTCCTCTCGTTTTTCTGTGCGGCTTTCCTAGCTGCCTTCCCGACGCTGCGTGCGGCGGCCCCCTCGCTCGCGGCCAAGGTGCCGCTCACAGAGCCCGTGTGGCAGGCGACACTCGCGGCGTTTGACGAGGCCAGCTACGCCAAGCAGGTGGAGTTGTTGATCGCCAATTACGAGAAAGTTTATGGCAAGAAGCTCGTCCCGGGATTGAAAAAGAAGGCCGGGCTGAAGGTCTATGCCGACTCCGGGCCGGGGATGGCGACACCCGTGCCGCTGGTGAGAGCGGTGATCGATGCGCTGGTGCGGCGGGGTTTCGACAACAAGGATATTTTTCTCGTCGGTCTCAACGCGCTGCGGCTCCGTATGACCGGTTACCTTCCCTCGTTGGTCTCGGGAGCCACGCCCTTCAATGGTAACCCGGTTTACGTGCTCGAGTCGGGCCGGTATTATGACCCGGTTTGGTTTTACGACTCACCGTTGCCTCAGCGCTTCGATCCGATTTTTGCCGAGAAGCAGACGGAAGGCGTGTCGAACACGTCATCCAAAGATGAGGATCGGAAGAGTTTTCTCGCGACCCCGCTGTTTCTTGATGCCGATTTTTGGATTAACCTGCCGGTCTACACCGATCACCCGACGCTCGGCGTCAACGGTGCCCTCGTGAATGCGACGCTGTGGAATGCGTCGAACACGGCGCGCTTTTTCCGCTCGCCGGCCAATGCGCCTGCGGCCGTGGCGGAGATGAGTGCGATTCCCGAGTTGCGGCAGACTTGGATGTTCACGCTCACGAGCTTGGAGCACTACCAATTCATCGGCGGACCGTTCTTCAATTCCCTGTATTCCAACTCGGAGCCGTTGCTGTGGTTGAGCACCGACCCGGTCATGCTCGATTCGCTCGTGCGCGATCGGATGAATTCGCTTCGGAAGAAAGGCGGGTTCGTGGATATCTCCGACGAAATTCGGACCTTGGAGTTCGCCGAATCGCTCGGCGTCGGCTCGACGAAAACGAAGTTGGTGAAGATCGTGCCGGTTGACTGAAGCTCAGATGGGCGCGGAGAAATCACGGCCGAAGAAATTCCCGCTTGCGACGCGGCAGACGCTGCGCCCCATTAAAGATCGTTAACTGACATGACCTCCGCTGCCTACCTTCCGTTTCTGATTCAGGCCCTGCTCGCAGGGGGCATCACCGCGTTTATTATCGGCGCGAGCCATTTTTTTGGCCAACGGGCCAAGCATACGAAGATCAAAGACTCGGCCTACGAGTGCGGGATCTCGGATGCGGGCATCGTGCACACGCGGTTCTCAGTGAAATTTTACGTCACCGCGCTCCTCTTCATGTTGTTCGATTTGGAAATCGTGATACTGGTGCCGTGGACATTTATTTATCGGGAGTTCCTCGCCAATCAGATCGCGATTCTCGGCCCGATTTTGTTTTTTATAGGCGTGCTGGTCTTTGGGCTCGTTTACGAAATCAAGAAGGGCGCGCTCGACTGGGAGAAGTGACGCGCTGCGTCTGCTTGAGCGCCGCCGAAGATCTGGACCCAGCTCGCCATGCGGCTCGATAAAATCATCGCGCGGAGCCGGATTATCGATCTGCGCAGTCACGACCTCGAAGGGGCACTTCAAGAGTTGCTCGCCGTGTGCGTCGGAAGTTTTTCAGACCTGAAACCGGAGGCGTTGCTCAAAGGCCTGTTGGCCCGTGAGAGCACGATGACGACGTACCTTGGGCTCGGGGTGGCGCTCCCTCACGTGCGGGTGAAGATGAGCCGCCGTTATATTCTCGCGATTGGGCGCAGTCGGGTCGGGATCCGCCACGACGGTGCGTTAGCGGATGAGCGCGTGCATTTGATTGTCATGCTGATTGCCGGTGAAAAGGCGCGCGACTACCTGCAGGTGCTGGCTTCGATCGCACGGCAGGTGAAGGAAAAAGAATTGGTCGATCGCTTGGTGGCCTCATCCGATTTGGATGCGCTCCACGAGCAATTGGTGGGTGGCTTCGGCGGTATCCGGCCTGTTCAGGCCCAGCAAAACCGGATGAATCGGCTGATGTTCCGCGAGGCCGAACGCGTCGCGAGGGGGGCTGATTGCGGGGCGATTATGGTTTTTGGGGATACGTTTGTGGGTGGCATCGAGCGCGGGGCGATCGAGTCCAAGCTGAAAACGATCCTCGTCACGCGTAACCCGATCGAGCCTGGAGAGGACGAACGTGCATTTGCTGAGACGATTCAGGTGCGCTCGTTTTCGAATCAACGCATGGCGCAGTTGCGCAGCGCGATTCTAGTGGCCCTCACCCGCGGCGTGATTTCGTTTAACGACCGGATCTGCTGCCTCGATGGCATGACGGGGAGCAACCAGTTCGACACGCTGGTCGTCGTCGACATCGAACGGGAATTTCAGACCCTGCTTGCCGGTCAGACCTCCGACCTCCTGCCGGAGGATGTGAAACCGGAAGTGCTCGAGCGGGTGATCGCGGTCGCGACCGAACTCGCCGTCGAGGGTCGGGAGGGTCGACCGGTCGGCTGTCTCTTCGTCGTCGGGGACAACGAAAAGGTTGCGTCCTTCAGCAAGCCCCTCGTGCTCAATCCGTTTTTCGGATACAAAGAAGAGGAGCGCAATATTCTGAACCCTTTCATGGACGAGACAGTGAAGGAGTTTTCCTCGATCGACGGCGCATTTATTATTCGAGGTGACGGGGTGGTGGAGTCGGCTGGCAGTCTCATTCAGGCCACCGACAGCGACTATTCGCTGCCGAGTGGATTGGGAAGTCGCCATGCGGCGGCGGCGGCGATCAGCGTGGCCTCCAATTGCATTTCCATCGTCGTCTCTTCGAGCACGAGCCAGGTGACGCTCTTCCGCCGTGGGGTGATGCTGCCTTTGACGGAAAAACGGCGGTGACGCGTGGTTTGCGGCAAAAGGTGAGCACTTTGGGGTTGCACCTGCTCGGGCGCGCCCTTTCCTCCTCACCTTCTAACCATTTATAACCATGCAAGAACTCGTCACGCTAGAGTGCACAGAAGCCAAAAAAGAGGGTAAGCCCGTCTCCCGTTATCTCACGTTCCGGAATAAGAAGACCGTGACCGAGCGCATCGAGAAGAAGAAATACAATCCGCATCTCAAGCGCCACACTCTCCATAAAGAGATCAAGTAATTTTCCGCCACGCCTTTGCGCGTAGCTCAATTTTTCCAGCCGGGCCCACGAGCCCGGCTTTTTCTTGGCTGCTGGGGCCGCGTCCAGCGCATTGATTAGGTTGTTCGCTTGTCGCCGATGGACGTCGCGAACGGGCTAGCCGTCCCGGACACTCCACTCTGCTGTCGACGCGCGGCCCGCCAGCACTCCCGGTGCTTGCGAATCCAGTCGAGCAGCGCGCGCTCAAAACCGACATCGTAGCCGAGTCGTTCCGACTCGAGCCATTTGTGTTTCAGGATTTCTTCCCGCTCGGCCAGGAATTCCTGGTAGAGGCTGGATTGTTTGACGAACTCGTGAGAGGTCGAAGGCTCTTGAACGGATGGAGTCATGCAGCGTGACGCTGGCGAAATGAGAGGGAGCGGGCGCGGGGTGTCAATGCCTGCAATTTTCCGCAATTGTTACATCCGTACCGTGGCCGGCTTGGCTAGGCGCGCGAGCAGATCGGTCGCGATGTCTCGAAAGGTCTGGCCGGCGACGCTAGCCGGTTGGCTGACGACGATCGGCGTGCCGGAGTCACCGCCCTCGCGGATGTCCGGGATGAGTGGAACTTGACCGAGGAGAACGGTGCCGAGTCTTTCCGCCGTGATGATGCCGCCGCCTGAGCCGAAGAGGGTGTGCTTGTTGCCCGCCGGATCGATGAAGAAGCTCATGTTTTCAGCGACGCCAATGATCGGTACGTTGACCTTTTGAAACATGAGGCCGCCCTTGCGTGCGACGTTGGTCGCGGCGGGTTGGGGGGTCGTCACAATGATCGCGCCGTCGAGGGGGAGGGTTTGGACGAGGGAAAGTTGGGCGTCGCCGGTGCCGGGCGGCAGATCGATTAGCAAGATCTCCAATTCGCCCCAACGGACGTTTTGCACGAATTGCTGAATGGTCTTCATGATCATCGGTCCGCGCCACACGACCGGGGTGTTATCATCTACGAGGAAGCCCATGCTCATCACTTTCACGCCGTGACGTTCCAACGGCACGAGCGAGTCACCGTCGACTTCGGGGCGACCTTGAATACCCATCATGAGGGGCACGCTCGGACCGTAGATATCGCAATCCATCAGGCCGACGCGATGGGGGCTGCCCTGGGCGGTGAGGATCTGGGCGAGTGCCGCTGCGAGGTTGACTGAAAAGGTGCTCTTGCCGACGCCGCCCTTACCCGAGGCGATGGCCACGGCATAGCGGATGGCTCGCGGTGCGGCGCTATTACCTGCCAAATTACCCCCGGTGGCAGCCACTGTGGTGGGCGGCGCCTTCGCCGGAGCGACTGAGATCTCGACGAGAATTTCGTTCACACCGGGCAGGGCGCGCAGGCATTTTTCCACCTCGGTTTTTAGGTGGAGAGGGACCTTGGGATCGTTCGTGGTGAGCGCGAGGGAGACCTTCACGACGCCGTCGAATATACCCGCCGAGCGCACGATCCCGAAGGACACGATATCGCGGCTGAAGCCGGGGTATTTTACTTGTTTCAGATGATCTTTGATTTCGTCGGAGGTCACGATTTGGGAGGTGTTCGAGATTGTGAGTAAATAAGAGTTGTTAAGCGGCGGTGCCGCGCAAATAGAAATGAGGATTCGTGCAATTCGTTCGCGCGCTGTTTTCCTCCATGAAATTAATCTCACGTATATTTTTCCTCATCGCTCTGCTTGGCGTGCCGGTTTGGGCTCAACGTGGCTCCAGCATTGGCGACGTGGTCGTTGGCATAGACAAGAATACCGTGCTCATTCGCGTTTCTGCGAACACGTCTGAGTTGAACGACCTCGCCCTCCAGGCGTTCGCCTCCCACGGCCGCTACAAACTCGTGGCGAGCGGGCAAGCCTTCGACATCAAGTTCACTGCCGCTGGCGCCACGCAGGTGCGCGTGGACATTACGAAAGGGGCGGCCGGCACGCCGGTCGCCTCGGAAGTCGTCACCGGTACGAGCGCGCGCAATGCGCTGTTGCGCGCCGCCGACGTCGCCGTGGTGAAAACCAACGGGGTTGGCTTGAAGGGGTTTTTCGCCTCCAAGGTCGCGTTCATCCGTGACCAAGGCAGGGTCAAGGAAGTGTGTGTGGCGGATTTGTTTTTCGGTGAGGCGAAGCAGATCACCCACGACAAAGCGCTGGCGCTCATGCCGCGATGGTCGCCCGACGGCGCGAAGATTATTTACACGAGTTTCTATAAGTCCGGGTTTCCAGATATTTTCCTGCTCGATGTGGCCAGTGGCCGGCACGAGACATTTGTAAGCTTCCGGGGCACGAACCAAGGCGCACGCTTTAGTCCCAACGGCCAACAAGTGGCCATGGTGTTGAGTGGTGAAGGCACGCCGGAGATTTATTTGAGCAACGGGCAAGGACGTCAGGTGGCCCGCAAGACGCGCTCTGACGCCGTCAAATCGTCCCCGTGTTTCTCCCCCGATGGTGGACGGTTGGTCTTTACGATGGAGCCGGGTCCGCAGCTCTATCTGATGTCGACGGCTGGCGGGTCGCCGCAACGGCTCGTCACGGGTTTTCGTTATGCGGCCGAGGCGGATTGGAGCCGTGGAAATCCGCAGAAGATCGCCTGCACGGTCCGGGTTGACGGAGGAAAATATCAAATTGCGGTTTATGATTTAGCTACTGGCAAAGCCGAGGTCGTGTCCAAGGCCTCGTTCGACGGCGTCGAAGCCAGCTGGCTGCCGGATGGGCGTCACCTCGTCTACACCGCGCGTGATCGCAACTCGAGTGTGTTGAGTATCCTCGATACTGAGACGGGGAATAGCCGCCGGATCTCCGTGGCCAGCCTCGGTCCCGTGGCGCAGGCCAGTGTCCTCGCGCAGTAAGCCGCAGCGTGGCGCGTGGCTGCGGTTGTGACCGCGGACGGGCATAAAAAAGCTGCACCTTCTCCGATGCAGCTTTCGTTTTTAAATGCTCGCCTGCCTTACGCGATGGCCGCGGCGTAATTTGCCTCGGCGGCCTTCCAGTTAACGACGTTCCAGAACGCCGTGATATAGTCGGGGCGGCGATTTTGGTAGTTGAGGTAGTAGGCGTGTTCCCAGACGTCGAGGGCGAGGACGGGTTTGCCTTCGATCCCGGCGACGGCCTTGCCCATCAACGGGCTGTCTTGGTTGGCGGTTGAGCCGACGGCGAGTTTTTTATCGGCGGTGACGATGAGCCAAGCCCAACCGGAGCCGAAGCGGGTCGCGCCGGCCTTGGCGAAGTCTTCCTTGAATTTGGCGAGCCCGCCGAGTTGAGCGTCGATCGCGGCAGCGAGCGCACCGGACGGCGCGTCTTGATTGTGTGGAGCGAGAACAGTCCAGAAAAACGAGTGATTGCTGTGGCCGCCGGCGTTGTTGCGCACGCCACCGCGGATGGCCTCGGGAACTTGGCTGAGGTCGGCGATCAACGTAGCGACGTCGAGTGCGGCCAAAGCGGCATGGTCCTTGAGCAGGTTGTTGGCGTTGGTGATGTAGGCTTGGTGATGCTTGCCGTGATGGATTTCCATCGTCTTCGCGTCGATGTGCGGAGCGAGGGCGTCGAGAGCGTAGGGCAGGGCCGGGAGGGTGAAGGGCATGGGTGTGATTTATTTATTTTTCAGATGGGACGGGAACGCGGGATGCGGGCAGAAACCAATGCATCGGCAGGGCAAGGCGTCAACTTTGCGATGTGACTTACCGGTGGCGCGACCCCTCACTCCGCCGCGCGCTTGAGCTTAAAAAATGCCTGCAGCAACGCGCGGCATTCGGTTTCGAGGACGCCGCCAACCGTGAGCTCGACGTGATGATTCACGCGGGGCAGTTCGTTCAGGTTGGTGGCTCCACCGAGGCACCCCATCTTCGGGTCGGGCACTGCATAACACACACGCTTTATCCGCGCCATCAGCATGGCCCCGGAGCACATGGGGCAGGGTTCCTTCGTGACGTAGACGGTAGCTCCGGACAGCCGCCAGTCGCCGAGTTTCGCGGCGGCCTGGGTGAGGGCGAGCAGTTCGGCGTGGGCGGTGGGATCTTTCGCGCCTTCTACAGTGTTGTGGGCTGAGCCGAAGACTTCGCCCCCGATTTCAATGACGGCGCCGATCGGGACCTCGTCCTCCCGCCATGCTTCAATGGCTTGATTATAGGCCAAGCTCATGAAAAACGCATCGTCGCGGACGAGTTGCGACGGGAAACGTTTCTCGAAAGGGCAGGGGGGTGGGAGCTCGGGCGAAGCGGGCATGGCGTCAGGCGCGGGAAGGCGTGGATCAAGAGGGAAACCTTGACTAAGGCGGCTGCGATCTGCCTTACAAGGGGCTTTTGAAGACCGCCCATATGATGATCCGCTCCGCGCACCAACTCCACGTTAACCATGGCTGATACCAACTCGATCGAAGTGGAGGGCCGCGTGATTGCCGTACTCCCGGGTACGATGTTCAAGGTCCAACTAGCCAATGAGCACGTGGTCCTCGCGCACATTTCGGGTAAGCTCCGGAAGAATTTTATCAAGATCGCCGCCGGGGATATGGTGAAAATGGAGATGAGTCCCTACGATTTGGAGAAAGCACGGATTACTTTCCGGATGAAAGAGACGAACTCCAACTACGTCCCGCCGCCGCGTCGCCGCAAATACTGAGCGGCCTCCGCGCATTTGAAAATCGACGCCGCCCTCCCGCGGCGTCTTTTTGTTTTCCGCCATGCGCGTCGACTACAGCCAGGCTCCGGGGGTGTTTGCCCACGATATCGATGCCTTTCTCGCGTTCATTGGCCTTGAGCGCGGGTTGTCCCCGAACACGATTGCGGCCTACCGCCGCGACCTTGATCAGGCCGCCACATTTTTCGCCCGGAGCAAGGTGACCGAGTGGCGCGGCGTCACGCGCGCGGAGGCCGAAGCGTGGATTCACTCGCTCGACAGCACGCGCTACAAGACCGCGACGCTGGCGCGCAAACTTACGGCGGTCCGCATGCTCGCTCGATTTTTGGTTCGGGAAAAAATCCGCGACGATGATTTCACGGCGTTGTTGTCCGGACCGAAGCTCGTCCGGAAAATTCCCGGCACGCTCTCCGCTGACGACGTGGCGCGGTTGCTGGTGGCCCCGAGTGGTGGCACACCGCGAGCGCTCCGTGACCGGGCTTTGTTGGAACTTTTCTATTCGAGCGGTCTGCGCGTTTCCGAACTCGCTGCGTTGTTGCTCCAGCAGGTTGATCTGGAAAATGGACTCATCCGGGTGTTCGGCAAAGGCTCGAAGGAGCGGATCGTGCCGGTGGGCGGCAAGGCCATGGACGCGTTGACGACGTATCTGGTGTCGGGGCGCCCGCACCTAGTGAAGCTCAAGACGGGCAGCCAGTTTTTTCTCAATAATCGCGGGGGTGCGCTGTCGCGAGTGATGCTGTGGATGCTCGTGAAAAAATACGCCCAGCGGGCCGGCATTGCGAAAAATGTGAAACCCCACGGACTGCGCCATTCATTCGCGACGCATTTGTTGTCGGGCGGTGCGGATCTCCGCGCCATTCAAGAGATGCTCGGCCACGCGAGCATCTCGACGACGCAGATCTACACGGCGGTGGAACCGCAGCGGCTGACCGAGCAGCACGCGAAATTTCATCCGCGCAATCGGGAGAAATAATCCGCTCGTCCTTGTTGGGGCGGCACCTTCGCAATCCGCCTCGCAAAAGGAAGAACGAAGTTATGAGGCCTTTCGCGACGCGGCCGATCGTCGCTGGAGAGTCGTGCGACAACGAAAATATGCGACGTCTGACTCGGGGTCCACGCGGCGTAGCCCTGTTCGTGGGAGCAGCGAATCCGCAGTTCAAGCGTGATCACTCCCGCCTCTCACCAGGAGGGCTACCACGGGCGGGTACATGGCTCTATTCGTGAGTCGTCGAGCTTGGCCTGTACTTGGCCCACAATTCGAACTTAGCACAAGCGGTTCGCGCAGAGGGATCGCCCGGAGGATAAATCCTCGCGTTGTCGACGGCGTAGCGCGTGCCCGGTGAGGTTGCGAGGAGAGTGGGAAAGACTTCAGCCACTCTGCCGCTTTTGCAGGGACTGAAGTCCCTGCCACTTTCGGCCCAAAATTTTGGGCCAATCGCGGGGGCGGCGACACTCAGAGGCGGAACAATGTCTGCGCGTTTGTGTAGAGCATTTTTCGTTCGGCGGTTTTGTTCGGTGCGTAGGCTCGAACTTGGGCGAGTTGCCGCGCGCCGGAGCACACGGCAACGTCCGCTGTGGGGTCGACGCAGTCGCTGCCGAACATCAGTTTGTCCTGATGGCGAGCGAGGAAGGCGCGCGCGTGATCCGGGTCACGCTTAAAGGCGTTTTCACCGGAGCCGGCAGACAGGTCGCCGAACATGTTGGGGTAGTCGCTGAGATAGCGGTCGGTCAGGCCGCCCGGGGTTAATTTGCCGCGAGGATAGAGATTTCGCGGATCGTTGTCACAGGCCTTGTCGATGTTGGCCCACCACGTTTGCGCGTGGCCGATGAAGTTAACCCTGGGATACTTCTTCAACATTGTGTGGAAACGATCGAAGCCCTGGTTGTAGCTGCCGATCTGCCAATGCATCAAAATCGGCACGCGGTAGGCGTCGGCCAGTTGATAGAGTTTTTGCATCTCGGCCGAATCGCATTCGACGTTGAATTTTTGTTCACCGATGAGCACTGCGCCGAGCTTGAGATATTTTTCGATGACCGCGGTGGCGTCGGCGAGATCGCTGACCTCGTTGGCACCGAAGACGAATTCGGCGGGGAAGGCCCGGACGAAGGCGAGACAGTCCTCGTTACCGGTGATCGTACTTTCGAGACCGTTGGAGCGGCCGTTGATGGTTGAGGGGCGAAAGGCGTCGCGGCCGGATGGGAGTAAGATGGTCTTGGTGACACCGAGGCCGAGTTGGTGAGCCCGGAGTTGGGCGTGAGTGCGGGCGGGAGAGATTTGACGAAAAGCGGCGTCCCGGACTCCACCGTAGTTAGTGTGTTGGTGAATATCGATAATCGGCTCGGCGGTGGCGGGCGAGTGCGCGGGAGCGGCGGCGTGCGCGATGCCGGCGCCGGCGAGGGTGGCGGCAGAAAGGAGGAAGTCGCGACGGGAGAGGGGGCGGGGTGCGTTCATTGGCGAGAGTGTTGCCAGTGGAAGTATGAAATGGAAAGCGAAACGCGCGGGTGCGTGTCGGGCAGGTAATTCTCGTGCTGGATTGAGCCTACTGGGTTCCTGCGTGCACCCTCATCTGCTGTCTATTTTTGTGCGCTTCGGGCAACCGCCGTTCCGTCAAAAATGCGGCGAAAAAGTGTCCCGATTCGTGGGGCGCATGAATTCAGCGGACGCTGCCAAACCCGCCGATACGCCCGTGGAAGGGTCGAGAAAGGTCCGGGTTGCCACGCGACGATTCGGCGTGTTGAACCTCGCCACTCCCCATCCGCTCCGGTTCGATCGTCAGCAACTTCGACTCTGCAATAGATTTTTCCCATGGCCACCATTCAAGGCGCAGGCACGAAACAAAACACCTACGATGCGATTGTCATCGGCTCGGGTATTAGCGGCGGTTGGGCCGCGAAGGAGCTGAGCGAAAAAGGCCTTAAGACCCTCGTGCTCGAACGGGGCCGCGATGTGAAACATGGCGACTACCCGACGGCGATGACGGAGAGCTGGGAATTTGAGGGCCGCACCAAGATCTCGGCAGCGGACGGCGCCAAACAACTCAAGCAGGCGCGCACGGGCTACACGACGCACCCGGCGTCGGCGCACTGGTTCGTCAATGATCTCGAAAATCCCTACTCGGAAGAGAAGCGATTCGACTGGATGCGCGGCTATCATGTCGGCGGGCGATCGCTGCTCTGGGGGCGGCAATCCTATCGGTTGAGCGATCTCGATTTTGAGGCCAACGCCAAAGATGGCATGTCGATCGACTGGCCGATCCGTTACGCCGACATCGCTCCGTGGTATGATTACGCCGAGCGCTTCGCTGGTATCAGCGGCAGCAAAGAAAATCTGGCGCACCTGCCAGATGGCCAGTTCTTGCCGCCGATGGAAATGAACTGCCTCGAGAAAGATGTGAAGCGTCGCATCGCGGATGCTTTTGGCGGACGCCCGATGATCATTGGCCGGGTCGCCAACCTCACCAAGGAGCTCAATGGCCGCGGGAGTTGTCAGTATCGCAACCGCTGCATCCGCGGCTGCCCTTATGGGGCGTATTTCAGCAGCAATGCGGCGACGCTCCCGGCCGGCTACGCGACGGGAAATCTCACGCTGCGGCCCTTCTCGATCGTCAACCAGATCATCTACGATCAGGACAAGGGACGGGCGACCGGCGTGCGGATCATTGATGCGGAGACGAATGAGGTCATCGAATATTATGCGAAGGTGATTTTCTCGTGCGCGTCCGCCGTTGCCTCGACGTTCATCTTGATGAATTCGACGTCGGAGCGTTTCCCGAATGGCCTCGGCAACGACAGCGGCGAACTCGGGCACAATCTGATGGACCATCACTTCAAGGTGGGCGCGAGCGGGATTTCCGAAGGGTTTACCGACAAGTATTTTCGCGGTCAGCGCGCGAACGGCATCTACATCCCGCGCTTCCGTAATCTGAATAAGGAAACGACGCGCAAGGACTACGTGCGGGGTTTTGGTTACCAAGGTAGCGCGAGTCGCCTCGATTGGGCGAGCAGCATCAAAGAGCTGAGCCACTTCGGCGGGAAATTTAAGGCCGATCTGATCGCGCCCGGACCGTGGCGCTTCGGCATCGGTTCGTGGGGCGAGTGTCTGCCGTATCATGCCAACCGTCTTACGTTGAACCCGGCCCTCCGCGACAAATGGGGCCAGCCGACCGTGACGTTCGACTGTGGTTGGAAAGAAAACGAATACGCCATGCGGAAAGACATGCAGGCCTCGGCGGTCGAGATGTTGGAGGCGTCGGGATTGAAGAACGTCACAGGCTTCGACGACGTGGTGAACAGTGCGCCGGGCAACTGTATCCACGAGATGGGCACTGCGCGCATGGGCCGCGACCCCAAGACGTCGGTGCTGAACCAGTGGAACCAAGTCCATGCCGCGCCGAACGTCTTTGTCACCGATGGCGCGTGCATGACCTCCGGCGCGTGCGTCAACCCCTCGCTCACCTACATGGCGCTCACGGCGCGGGCCTGTAACCACGCGGTCAGCGAGTTGAAGAAAAAGAATCTCTAAGCCAAAAAATTCCGGACCATGAATCTCTCCGCTCCCTTTGAATCTACCGAGGCGCGTGCCCTGACCCGTCGCGAGGCCATCCAGCGCGCGACCTTGTTTCTCGGTGTCGCTCTATCGCCGTCGTTGCTGACCAGCGTCATGCAGGCCGCGACTCCCCTGGGGGGCGTGAATGCGAGGCCCGTTTACCTCTCGGCGCAGCAGTTCGCAATCGCCGGCGCCGTGGCGGAACGCATCCTTCCACGCACCGATACGCCGGGTGCACGCGACGTGGGCGTGCCGGCTTTTATCGATCTCATGTTCGGTAAATATCTCGCGGCGGAGGACAAGCAGGTCGTGGCGACTGGCCTGGCAGAAGTCGATGCGGCCAGCGTCGCCGCGCACAAGAAGAGTTTTCTCCAACTGACGGACGCGCAGCAGGACGCCTTGCTGACAACGCTGGCCGAGGCCTCGAAGACTAAGGTCCGAACGTTTTTCCATCAGTTCAAAGAGCTGGCGCTACTCGGGTATTTCACGTCGGAAACGGTCGGGAAAACGGTGCTGCACTATGATCCGGTGCCTGGGCGTTTCGATGCGTGCATCCCGCTGGCCGAGGTCGGCGCCAGGGCTTGGACCAAGTAAGTGACCTCCCGACCGACGCTCCCCAATTCGAATAAATTGTTACGGCTCAACCCACCAACGTTCCCTATGAAAATCCTCACCCCCTTCATTTTTGGCTGCGCCTCGCTCTGCGTGGTGACGAGCCAAGCGCAAACCGCACCGGCGACCAAGGCGGCGTCTGGCATCGCAGCCGAAAGCAATTTTGCGCTGCCGGCGACTGACGATGGCTTGGCGGGCACGGGGCCGATTCGCCGCTACGACTGGTTTCAGAAACTCTGGACGGAAAAACGCAGTGGGTGGGCGAAGCGGGTGAAGCAAGATCAGGATGGCGTCGTGTTTCTCGGCGACTCGATTACCCAAGGTTGGGCGGCCAATCTAAACCAGCTTTTTCCTGGAATTAAGACCATCAATCGCGGCATCAGCGGCGACACGACCCGCGGTGTGCTGCTGCGCTTGCAGGAGGATGTCCTTGCGCTGAAGCCTCGCGGCATTGTCTTGCTGATCGGTACGAACGATCTCGAGGAAGCTGCGGCGCCAGAATCCACGGCGAGCAATCTCAAGCTGATCCTCGCTGCGCTGAGGGCGCACAACCCCGCGATGCCGGTCGTGCTGTGCAATGTGTTTCCGAGTTCGGCGACGAAGAAGCGTCCGGCCGACCAGATTAAAAAGATCAATCAGCTCTGTTATGCGCTGCTGAAGGATGAGCCCCAGGTCACCCTAGTGGACACGTGGTCGTTGTTCGCCAACGCGCAGGGCGACGCGAAGCCCGAGGAGTTTCCCGATCTGCTGCATCCGAATTCGGCGGGGTACATTAAATTGTCTGCCGCATTGCGGCCGATCATGGAAACTGTCGGGCTCGCACCGGCGTGGCCCGATGATTTTTCGCCCGAGCCTGGATTCGAGAGTCTGTTTAACGGCCGCGATCTGACCGGCTGGGGCTATTTGGATAAGCCGACCTTTGACGGTAAGACGGTGAGCGACGATGGACGGTTTGCCGTGCGCAATGGCCGGCTGATCGTCACGGTGGCGCGTGAGGAACGGGCTCACCGGAAGCTCATGACGACCCGGCAATTCCCGAAAGACTTCGTGTTGAAAATGGAGTTCCGGGCGAGCCCCAACGCCGACAGCGGAGTCTTCGTGCGTGAGCCCCAGCTCCAGATGCGCGACTTTCTGATCGCGGGGCCGTGGCTCACCTTGAAGCACTATCGCCCGCTGGATTGGAATGAGATCGTGATCACGGTGCGGGGCGGCCTCGCTCGCGCGACGTGCAACGGCGAGGTGCTCGTCGATGCGTTTACGGTGCCGGCCACGGGTCCCATCGGAGTCGAGAGCGACCACGGCCAGATCGAATATCGGCGGATCCGCGTCCAAGAATCCCGTTGAGTTTCGTCGACCGGTTCATCTGCTGATCGCCTCTATGGATACACTACCGAATCACCGCACGATGGCGGAATATTTTATGAAAGGTATTGCCGACGGCTCCGTGGGGGCTGCCGAAGTCATCGCGTGGGCTGACGAAGTCGTCGTCGCGGCGGCCAAGACGGAGGACTGGATGATTGAGATTTCCTCGTCGAACCCGGACGACCACACGGGGGTGCTGCATCATTTGCATGCGGTGCAGGGCGACATCCAGCCGGAATTGCTCGCGGCGTTGCTGGCTCGGAAGGCTTGAAATCACGTTGCGTTCAAGAAGCGCCGCAGGACGGTTTTTCGCGGCCTGCTTTGAGGCGATTCCGCGAGCGATAATCGCCTGCCAGCAGACGCCGGTCACGCCTACCGCTGCGCCTGTTAAGTTCATCTTGAACGCGAATGCGGTTGAGCCCGGCGTGGCGGCGGTAAGTCACGCGGGTACGGGGTTGGCGAGGTCGCTACTGCGAAGGAAGGCGAGATCGCGGTGGAGGGGCACGGGTGCAGAAATGCGGAGAACGAAGGGGGCTGAGTGTGGTCGCGGATGAGCGGTGCGCGACTCCCTGGCCACACGTGGGCTTGCGAGGCCCAACAGAGCCGACTTCTTTACTCAGCATGTTACGGCACAAAATAAATCCAGGTCTCGAGGTGCGACTGCTGCAGCCCGAGCACGCGGCGGAGCTGTTTGCGCTGGTTGACGCCAACCGCGCAGCTTTGCGTGAGTGGCTGCCGTGGGTTGATGCGACGTGCAAGGTGGGCGACTCGGAGAAATTTATCGCGGAAGCGTTGCGGGAACGGACGGCGACCCGTGCGTACCAGGCCGGGATTTGGTCGATGGGCGCGTTGGTCGGTGGGATTGGCCACAATCGTATCGACGCGGCGGCGCGGGTGGCGTTTCCCGGTTGGTGGCTCGTGCCGGCGGCGCAGGGGCAGGGTCTGATGACGCCGTGTTGTCAGGTCGTATTTACGCACGCGTTCACGCAGTTGCTCGTTACCCGGATCGTTGTGGGAGTGGCGATGGGCAATGCTCGCGGGCAGGCGATTGTGAAGCGGCTGGGATTTAAACAGATTAGTACGTTGAAAAACGCCGAGGTACTGGGGAATCGGAGTGTGGATCACTTTATTTACAGTTTGGTCCCGGGCCAAGCGCAGCCGAGTGCGAGGCGCTAGTGTTAGGGAAACGCGGACGAGTCGATCGTTCACGCATGATCGTTGCGATTGTTCCCGCCGGCGGACATTTGCGTGAGCGGTAACTTATTCTGGCGCCCCGCCGCAAACACAGGTGTTGTTCTCGGCTCAGCAGCTCTACGTATTCTCGATTGTTAAAGGCGCCTTCCCCATGAATTCAACCCTCGTGTCCTCCACCGATCCGGCCCACCTCACCCTTCTGTCATGTTCGAAATCGGGTTGTTACCGGCCGATGTCCGTCAACGCCCGCGGCGTGTTTCAACGGGGAGTGGCGCGGATCGGTCTCGCCGTCATCTGCGCACTCGGTATCGGCGTTTCCTTACGAGCGCAGTCGCCGGCCACGGGGAGGATCATCGGTCGGATCTTCAATCCGGCTACCCAGGAATACGTGAGACATGCGGAGGTTGCGGTCGACGGTACAAACCTCACGACCGTCTCCGGCGACGATGGCTCCTATGTCCTTTCCAATATTCCGGCCGGAAACGTAAGCGTATCAGTCACCTACACGGGTTACGATCGGGCCAGCAGCCAAATCGTGCTCCCGGCCGGCCAAACGGCGACGCGTGATTTTGAACTCAAGGGTTCGACCTATCGCACCGGAACCTCGACCGTCGGCGACAGTGTGATCACGCTCGCGAAATTCGAGGTCTCAAGCGAACGCGAGGGCAATGCCAAGGCGATCATGGAACAACGCGCGGCGCTGAACATGAAGAACGTCGTGGCGTCGGACAATTTCGGGGACGTCACGGGCGGAAACATCGGTGAGTTCATGAAGTATGTGCCCGGCATCGTCATTGATTATAATAACGCTGACGCCCGCGCCGTGCGCATCAGCGGCCTCGATCCGAAATACGCGGCGGTGAGTATCGATGGGATGCGCATGGCCACCGCGGCGTCGGCCTCGTTCGGCGCCACGTCGCGGCAGTTCGAATTCGAGCAGGCCTCGATCACCAGCATCGAGTCTATCGAAGTGAACAAGACGTCGACCGCGAGCATGGACGCCGACGCGCCGGCCGGCACGATGAACCTGCGGAGTAAAAATGCCTTCGAGCGCCGGGGCCGTGAGATCACTGTGCAGGCTAGCCTCACGGCGAACCCGTACGAATTCACCCTCGCCCGCACGCCGAGCCCGGGCGATGGCGCGCACCGCAAGATTGGTCCCGGTCTGCTCTTCACCTTTGCGGATTCGTTTGCTGGGCGCTTCGGTATCCAGCTCAGCCTTTCGGCGAATAGTCTTTTCAACGAGCAGGTCGCGTTGGTCCAGGCCATCGACAACAGCCTCGCCGCGCGAGGCCCAGTCATCAACCTGCTCACGTTTCGCGATAATCCGAAGATCACGACCCGCGCCGCGTTCGGGCTGAATCTCGACTACAAATTCACACCGCACCTCGTTTTTTCGCTGCGTACGGCCGGTTCTCATCTCAACGACGAGATCAACGCGCGCACGCTGACGTTCCGCGCCGCCACCGCCCAGATCGATCCCTCCTCGACGCTGACCTACCTGCTGGCCCAGCCCACTGCGAACATCAACACGAGACTCGAGCAAAATATCGGACACAGCCACAAATTCAACGAAACCGCCACGTATACACCTAAGCTCGAATACAAGCTCAACGACATCGTGGTCACCGCCAGCGGCGGCTATTCGCGCAGCAAGACGCACTACGAGGACCTTCGCTCCGGCTACTTCACCTCCGCTATTAATCGACTCACGCGCATGAGCTGGAGTGCGCGCCGGAGCAGTCCGACCTCGACCGACTGGCAGCTGACCCAATTGTCCGGACCGGCCTGGACCGATCTCGCGAACTACAATCGCGTCGATGCCAACCCCAACAATATCGGCAGCTCCGCCCGCATCGGGAAGAGCCAGGTGTTTCTCGGCTACCTCGATGCGAAGAAGACGTTCACCCTCGGCTTGCCGTTCACCCTCCAGGCTGGCGTGAAAACCCGCCTGACAACCTACGACCTCAACCGGACCGGTGCGCTGACCTGGACTTACGTCGGCCCGAGCGGAAACCAGCTCAACCCCGACACGGTCATGATTCCCCACACGACCCCGGGACTGTTCGACTCGAAACAAGGCGATAACATCGCGGCGATGAACATCCCGATTCCGAACGACACCGAGATGCTGAAACTGTATCGGGCGCATCCGGAGTATTTCGTCGAGAACACTTATGGGAATTTTGTCATCGACCGGACCACTGGGCGCGGGATTAAGGAGCAGATCGACAGCCGTTATGTTGAAGCGAACACTCACTGGAATCAGCTGCGGTTGAATCTCGGAGTCCGCGAAGAGCGCACCCGCACAATCGGGCAAGTGTTCGACGTGCTGCCCACGGCGCTGGTGCGTTCCGCCGGCTTTACCGCGAACACCATTCCCTATCTCACGTATCAGTATCGCAACTTCGAGCGGCGTAAAAAATACGGCGGCTACGAAAATCTCTTTTTCAGCGGTGGGGCAAAATATGCGCTGACGAAAAACCTGAATCTGCAGCTCGCCGCCAGCCAGTCGATCGGGCGGCCCGATTACAACAACCTTGCGGGTATCATCACCGTCAACGAGACGAACTTGACCGTCGCAATTCCCAACCCGGACCTAAAACCCGAGACGTCGGACAAATACTTTGCGAGCGTGCAATACTTCATCGAGCCGGCTGGCACCGTGACCGTCTCGGCCTATGAGCTCTCCGTGAAAAACATGGGCACGGCCAATACCCAGGTGTCGGCGGAAGCCGCCGGTTACGGCGACGACCCGGATTATGTCGGCTATCGTTTTCTGCAGCCCACGAACCTTGACGGCATTCGCAAAATCAAAGGGGTCGAGTTTGAATACAGTCAGCAGCTCGTGTTCCTGCCCGGTTTCGCGCGCGGGTTGAGTGTTTTCGGCTCCGTCTCCCGTGCGGCTCCGGATATCCGGCTCACGGCGGTGGTGCCGAAAGCGGTCAATGGCGGCATCCGTTTCAGCAACCATAAGTTCAACCTGCAGCTGCGCTCGACTTGGGCGTCGGCGCGGATTACGTCGATCGCTGCCACACAGACCCAGTGGCAATATGAACGGCTGATGTTCGACGTCAGCGGCGGCTATAAACTTAGCCAGACCTACGAAGTCACCCTCAGCGGACGCAACATCACGAACGCGCCCATCCGATCCTTTGTGAACGAGCCCGGCCTCCTGCTCAGCAATCAGGAATACGGCGCGGTTTGGACCGTGGGAGTACGCGGGAGGTTTTGAGTCGGAGCCGGGTAGCGGGAATCAGCGCTCGTTCCACGCTGCCGCGGTCCGCGACGATGGCGCCAATCGCTTCTTCGTCGAAGGCCATTGCTACGCTTAGGCGACTGGGAGTTTCTTCATCGGCTCTGCCCGCGACGGCACCCAGAACGTCTTCTAGAACTTCTCCGGTCTCATCGACCACGTCCGCGCCTTCGCGTTTATCAGCGGCGAGTTCAGTGCCGAAATGCTTTCCCTTCCATCGTCCGCCATCCCTGAGCCGGCGACGAATGCTGCGCACGCTGGCGCACTCGTGCCGGTGCTATTCCGACGGCGTCACCGTGTTGAGGCCGTCTCGCCGGAAGTGCGCACGGTGCGATCTGAGGAGAGAGGTGACACTGAATCGGGAGCCCCGCACTGGGGCTAAATTTTGCACTGGGGACGCGTTATCGGTTGCGGCTGCTGGCGGGTAATCCGCCGGCGTGACCTCAGCGTTGACCTCTGTGGACAGCGGCAGCGTTCATAGAAGCCAGCGACAGGCTAGGCTAATGCACTCCGCTCAGCCCGCCTCCATGAGGCCTTTTGGAGAGTTTAAATTCTAAGCGTCGTAAATGGGGTGAGCCCACCGCGGCGGGCGAGTGCCTCAAGGAATTGAATGAACGATTCGAACCGCCGCTCATTGCGCTTACGTGATGTGTGCGCCGCGCGTCTCGACGTAGACGGCGTAGAGGCTCGTGCTCGCCGTCATGAAGAGCCGGTTGCGCTTGGTGCCGCCGAAGCAGATGTTGGCGCAGATCTCCGGCAGTAAAATCTGGCCGATGCGCTGGCCATCCTCGCCGGCGAAAACGTGCACCCCATCGTAGCCTGCGCCGACCCAGCCCGCGGCTGCCCAGAGGTGGCCCTCGGTGTCGCAGCGGATGCCGTCGGCGAAGCCCGCCTTCTCCGTGCCATCGGGCATCTTTAATTTCATCGAGGCAAATTCGCGGCCTCGGCGGAGTTTTTTCCCGTCAACGTCCCACACTTTGATATTGGCCGGTGCGTTCTCATAGTGACTCCGACCGGTGTCGGCGATGTAGAGTTTTTTGTAGTCGGGCGAGAAGCAGAGCCCGTTGGGTTTGAAAATCTCGTCGGTCACCCGGTCGATCTTGCCGGTCGATCCATCGATCACGTAAACGGCCTCCTTCTGGTGCGGCTGGACCGAGGGGCTGGTGGAGCGGGCGCCCTCGTAATTCATCAGCGCGCCGTAGCCGGGATCGGTGAACCAGATATCGCCGTTGGGGTGAACGACGGCGTCGTTGGGCGCGTTGAACTCCTTGCCGTCGATTTTTTCCGCGAGCACGGTGACGCTGCCGTCGGGTTCGTAGCGTGTGACGCGGCGCGTGAGGTGCTCGCACGCGATTTGTCGGCCCTGATAGTCGAAGGTATTGCCGTTGGAATGATTCGTTGGCTGGCGGAATATGCTCACGTGGCCGTCCTCCTCGAGCCAGCGCAACTGGCGGTTATTGGGGATATCGCTCCAGAGCAGGTAGCGCCCGACTCCGTTCCAAGCCGGGCCTTCGGCCCACAGCATGTCGGCGCTGTGGTAGAGACGCTGGATCGGGGTGTTGCCGAGCTTGGCCTTGAAACGCTTGTCGAGCGAGATGATGTCTGGATCGGGATAACGGGTCGGCACGCGGCCGGTCCAATCGCGCTCGGCTGCGCGCGCCAGCGACGGCAGCGACGGCA
>CANIJN010000046.1 GCA_947467625.1 Opitutia bacterium
CGCGCGGGGCTCAGCGATTTTTCCATTGTCAGCCCACCGCGCCTTGCACACATCTGACAGCGGTTCTGCGGGCGTAGTATATCGGTATTATGTGTGCTTCCCAAGCATGAGAGGCGGGTTCGACTCCCGCCGCCCGCACCACTTCGTTTATCCTCTGAGCAGGCCCGGGCTCGAGCGGAAGTAACGGTTCACAACGGGCCGGAACCAATAGGTGATCTGTCGCCGATCAGGCGAGGGTTCTGTATCGCTGTACGGTGGTGCCGGCACAGGTCCGGTTTGCCGAGCGGGGCGGATTTACATCCCCGATCCCGATCTGCGATTTCGTGCCTTCACGTTTGCCGGGTCTACGGCGAGTGAGCGTCGGTCTGTTATTTTCGATTCAGTTTGAGGTAGGCTTCGGCGTAGCGGCGGCCGAATTCGCGGTAGCTGTCGGCGTCGAAATGGGTTTTGTCACCCTTGTCCTTGAGGCCGTCGGAATTGACGAAGGCGGTGTGCGGCACCTTCGCCGGGAGATCGCGGTGAGCGCGGTCGATTTGAGTTTTGAATTCGCTCCACGGGCTGCCGGCGAATTGACCCAGTTGGCCGACGATGAAGGGCACGTTGGGTGCGGCGAGTTCGACGCGGAGGCGGGCGATGAGAGCGTGGAGCTTGGCTTCGTGACCGGCGGCGAGTTCGCGATTGGAGTCGGATTCGCCCTGATGCCAGAGAATGCCTTTGAGGGTGCCGGATTGCAGCGCGAGTTTCGCCCGGCGCAGCGCATCGTCCCACGGGTGGCTCTGCGTCGCTTGGTAGTAGAAGCCCGGTTGCCACGCGTCGATGGGCGAGCCCCCGACGGCGCAGGGGACCAGGCCGATGGTGACGCCCGGAGTGGCCTCGGCGACGGCGTTGGCGAAGGAGCGACCGAGCCCGACGCCGACTGCGGCGGGCTTGTCGAAGTGCAGCGGGTCCACAGCCGGCACCCATGCGCCGGCCTTGGTGAGCATGAGCACACGCGGGTGCGGGAGGTTGTCGGCGGGTGTGATAACGCCGCGTCCGGCCATGTTGGATTGGCCGACGAGGAGGAAGAGGTGAAACGTTTCCTTGGCGGGCAGGGCGAGGGATTGCCCGCGAACGAACGGCGCGAGCAGGCTGAGCGTGATGAGGAGGAGGCGAAGCGTGCGCATGGGGAAGCGATGTGAGCAGGGACGATTCGTTGAGGAGGGGCCACGCGCGAGCGAGAAATCGGGCGACTTGCAGGGCCGAAGCCGCGCGCTACGGTGCGCGCATGTTGACCCGCTGCTCGCTGCTGCTTCGCCGGACGCTCCTTGTTGGCTGTGCTCTTTGCAGTGGTGGATTGCGGGCGGCCTTCGAGCTCTCGGCTCAATTACCCGCTTCGTTTGCGGATGGACCGGTTACCTTGAGCCGAGAGTCGCTCGAAGCGCGGGAATTGATGCCCGTGGCCACGGCTCGACTCGTGGGCGGACGCCTCAGTCTGCGGGTGGAGCAAGGCCCGGGGCTCTTCAACTTGAGCGTGGGAGGCGCTGATATTTCGTTTGTGGCGGCTGATGGGCAGGCGCTGCGGGTAACGGTCGGTGCGGAGGGGCGCGGGCTGCGTGTGATTGGTGGCGCGGACCAAGCATTGTTCGCGACCTACGAGGCGTTTCGCGCGGAGTCGCTCGCGCGGCTGGTTTTTCCGGTGCGCGAGGCCATCGCCGCGCGGCAGGCGACGGGGGATTTGGCGGCGGTCGCGAGCCTGACGGAAAAAGAAGTGGCGGCGTACCGAGAGCACCGCCGGGAATTAAACGAGTTTACGGTGGCGAAGCTGCGCGGATCAGCGGCGCTCTACGCGGCGTCGCTGCGATGGGATGGCGACGATCGGCTGGAGGCGTTGGCGGGAGTCGTGCGTGATTTCGCGGGGAAGTTTCCCGAGGCCGAGATCTCGCGGTTGATGGAAGAACGCATCGCGCGATTCCGGGTCACGGCGATCGGCGCGCTCGCGCCGGAGTTGGCGGGAGCTTCTCCGGAGGGCGCGACGGTTTCGCTCAAAGAACTGCGCGGGCGCTTCGTGCTCGTGGATTTTTGGGCGTCGTGGTGCGGGCCCTGTCGCTTGGAGAACCGAGGGTATGGGGAGCTCTACGAGCGGCATCGCGCCGCGGGCTTTGAAATTCTTGCGGTCTCGGTGGACCACGATGCGCGCAGCTGGAAGGCAGCGATTGCGAAGGATGGCGCGACGTGGCGGCATATTGCCGATCTCACGGGCTGGAAATCACCGTTGGCGGCGCGCTATAGTGTCACGGCGTTGCCGGCGAGTTTCCTGCTGGATCGCGAGGGGCGCATCGTCGCGAAGGATGTGCGGGGCAAGGCACTGGCGGCGCTGGTGGCGGAGAAGTTGGGGCCGGGTCGGTGAGGACTGTCCCGCTGTTCGGTCCGCTGCTCACGAAGCGGGCTACGGGTGAGAGGGGGGCGCGGGTGAGGGGATCGGGGCAATTCCCTTGGTGCAGATACTTCGACGGCGCTGTCGCTGGACGCCACAATCACGGTGGGTGTCGAGCGTCGCTGTTCTTGAGCGCTCGGGTGACGACACTCCCGCTAACGTGAGGTCGGAGACCGTTTGGCTGAATACTTCACCTGGGGCAGATCTTTGAAGTGTTCGTCTTGGGTCCACAGGATGGCTCCGTGGCGCAGCGCCGTAGCGTAGATGATGCTGTCGGCGAGTGGGAGCGGGTGGCGCGCGGCGTCGAGGGCGAGCGTCGAGTCCAAGGCAATCACCTGACCGCTCTGCATCATCGCAGCGATCTGGAGGGCTGAGTTTTCACCGCGTTCCCGGAGAACTTTTTTGAAAACTTCATAGATCGTGATGACGGGTACGAGGAGTTTTTCCGTGTCTTCGATCGCGGGCGCGAAGAAGGCGGCGGTCTTGCCGTCGGTGAAATATTCCAGCCACCCGGAGGAATCGACGACGTTCATGATACTCACAGGCGATCGGGATCTCTCGTGAGCGTGGTGTCCATCCCGCGGAGGTAACCGCGCATCTGCTTCATCGGACGCACGGGGATGAACTCAACGCGGTCGGCATACGAGATGACGCGCAGTTTTTCGCCACCGGTGAGCCGCAGCGCCTCACGGACAGCCTGGGGTATGACGACCTGAAACTTGGGGGAGAGTGTGACGGTTTCCATATCGATGGTTAAATGGTAGGCCGGATAGCAGATCGATGCAAGTGCGTCATCTCCCCGAGGCAAACGCAAGCGCCCTGGCGAGGCGGCGGCCAGCGGTTTGTCCCGCTGCTCACGAAGCGGGCTACGGGCTGCGGGTGAGAGGGGAGCGCGGGCGGGCGGGAGGCCTATGGCTTCGCGGCGGCGATGGCTTCTGGGACGGACTTGACGCCGAGTTTTGGGGCGTTGTTCGGGGCGTCGACGCCGTCGCGGGGGATTTCGTTGGCGAATTGGCCGGTGTCACCGAGTTCTTTTTGGAGCCGGACGATCTCGGTTTTCAGTGTGGCGATGGTCGCGGCTTGGGTCGGATCAGTGATGAGGTTCTTCTGTTCGGTCGGATCTTTGACGAGGTCGAAGAGCTCCCAGGCGTCCTTCTTCCAATAGTGGATGAGTTTGTGAGTCGCCGTCCGCACGCCGTAGTGGGCGCGAGTGTTGTGGTGGCCGGGGTCGTGGTAGTAGCGGTAATAAACAGAGTCGCGCCAGCCGGTGGGTTTTTCGCCGCGCAAAATCGGGGCGAGGGAGCGGCCGTGCATATCGGCGGGGATTTTCACGCCGGCGAGATCGAGGAAGGTGGGGGCGAAGTCGGCGTTGAGGGCGAAGAGGTCGGTGACGGCGCCGGGCTTGATGCCGGGGCCGCGCGCGAGGAGCGGGATGTGGAACCCGGGCTCATACATGAAGCGTTTGTCGTAGAGGCCGAGGTCACCGAGATACCAACCGTTGTCGGAGCTGTAGATCACGATGGTGTTTTTCGCGAGGCCGGTGCGGTCGAGGTAGTCGAGGACCTCGCCGACGCTGTCGTCGACGCCCTGCACGCAGGCGAGGTAGTCCTGCATGTAGCGTTGGTATTTCCAGCGGACGAGGTCTTTGCCGGTGAGAAGTTTCTTAGAGCTGTCGGGCTGGGTGACTTCGAGCTCCATCGGCTTGGCTTGCAGCCATTGTTGGCGCGCGGGACCGGGCGCGAGGTCGGCGGGCGGGGTGAGCTTGAGGTCGAGGCGGGTAAGATCGCGGGCGACGGTTTGCACATTCTCGGGGAGGGCTGCGGGACGCGTCGCATAATCGTCCCAGAGGGTGGCGGGCTCAGGGATGACTTTGTCTTTGAAGAGGGCTTTATTTTTAGCATCGGGTTCCCACGCGCGGTGCGGTGCCTTTTGATGCAGCATGAGGAAGAACGGTTTGTCGGTGGGGCGCGTAGCGAGAAACTCGAGGCCGAGCTGGGTGGTGATCGATGTGACGTGACCTCGGAGTGTTACGCGACCGTGCGGCGTGATGAAATCGGGATCGAAGTAAACGCCTTGGCCGGGGAGAATCATCCAACGGTCGAAGCCGGTGGGGTCGCTGCCGAGATGCCATTTGCCGATCATCCCGGTGTGGTAGCCGGAAGCTTGGAGCATTTTCGCGACGGTGGGCTGGGCACCATCGAAAACGTTGAAGACGGGGGTGCCGTTGGCGTGGGAGTATTTTCCGGTGAGGACGACGGCTCGGCTCGGAGTGCAAATGGAGTTGGTGACGAAGGCGTGGTTGAAGCGGATGCCGGCGGCGCCGAGGCGGTCCAGGTGGGGTGTTCGGTTCACCTTTGAACCGTAGGCGCTGATGGCGTGTTGCGCGTGATCGTCGGAGAAGATGAAGAGGATGTTCGGACGCGGAGCCGGCGGGGTGGCCGCGAACACGAGGGAGACTTGGGCCGCGAGGAAGAGCGTAAGCAGGAATTTCATGGGGGGAGGAGGGCGAGAGAATCGAGGGTTTCGGGGGGTGAGTCCAGCCGCGCCTGTTGCGGCGGGGCGGTTCTTGGAATCAGCGATCGGCGCGAAGGGCGGAGAATTGGCGGGATGGCGGCGCTAAAAAAATCGCCGGAGGACGTGGAAAGCTGGCCGGCCTAATACTGGTCGAGTGCGCGGCTACTGCCCAGCGTGAAGGGCAACTCTGTGATTGTGCATTCCAAAATACAAAACAGGTTTCGGGGTAACTCCTCCGCTTAGCGGAGGAGGGGGTAAATAAGAAAGTAATGCCCGCCGTATAGGGGTATACGGCGGGCTCTTTTTTTGACTAGGCTCAACGATCAGTTGGTGGCTGACCCGCGGTGATCTCCTCGGGGTTTATTTTCTCCGCGCGGAGCTTCCGTCGGCGAGATTGCGAATTACCTCCCCATCACCGGCATTAGCCCGCACCTTTCGCCAACACATGGCTCTTATCGGCAAACGCAACTCACTCCCTTTTGTGCGCCAGGCGACTCCGGGATATTACCTCGATGGTGGCTCCCACGGGGAGATTTTGTTGCCCGGGCGTTATCTGGCGAAACTTCCGCTCGTCGGAGCGCGCGTTGACGTGTTCGTCTATCGCGACTCCGAGGACCGGTTGGTCGCGACGACCGAGGCTCCTTATGCGACCGTGGGTGAGTTTGCGTTTCTGCGAGTGGTGAGCGTGAACCCGCGAATCGGGGTGTTTCTCGATTGGGGATTGGAAAAGGACCTGTTGCTGCCGATCCGTGAGCAGTCGGCACCGCTGAGGGAGGGCGACTGGCTCGTGGTGCAGGTAGCGCTGGATCAAAGAACGGATCGCATCATCGCGAGTGCGCGGCTCAATCGGTATCTCAATCTGACGGTGCCGGCGTATGCGGAGGGCCAAGCCGTGAAGATCCTCGTGATCGGAGAATCCCCGCTCGGCTATAACGCGGCGGTGAACCATGCGCATCGCGGCCTGCTCTACCACGGCGATTTGCCGGGGCCGCTCACGATTGGTCAGTCGCTGGACGGGTTCGTTCGGCTGGTGCGCCCGGACGGCAAGATCGACTTGGCGCTGGACCGCGTGCGCGTGGGTTACCAGCGCATCGTGCCGGTCACGGATAAAATTGTGGAAACGCTGAGGGCGAGTGCTGGTGGACGCTTGCCCCTCCACGACAACAGCCCGCCGGAGGATATTCGGGCGGCGTTCGGGGTGAGTAAAAAAGCGTTTAAGCAGGCGATCGGCGTGTTGTTCAAGGCGGAGCGAATCGTGATCGAAAAGAGCGGGATTCGGCTCAAGGAGCCGGCGAAAGCCAGTGGGGCGATCCCGAAACGACCTGCTTCGCGGTAGGTCGTGGAGTCGGTGCTCGCAGTCTGGGGAGGGTTTTTCTCATCGCTCTGCTGGAGGCACGGGCGGGATAAACGGCATCCAAGATTCCTGACTGAAAGGTCGCGTCTCGTTCATCGGCTCAGACGCGGCCCGCGGGCTTGGCCTTCAGGGACGGATCGAATCGACTAAGACGCACTGGCCCCCGCGCACCATCATGATGGCGGCGTCTTTGATGGCGTCGCGGTGCTCGTCGAGGGTAGTGCGGCCGGTGATGCCGGGGAAATCGCGAGTGGCGGCGAGTGCTTTTTTGAGGGCGCCGCGCTCGGTGCTGCCGGCGCGTCGGGCGGCGTCGGCGATGACTTGCACGGAGTCGTAGCTGAGCGCGGCGAGGCCGACGGGTACGGAACCATAGCGGGCCTGGTAGGCCGTGACGAAGCGGCGTGAGGCGGGAGCTTTGCTCTCGGCGGAGTAGTGGGTCGAGTAGACGGTGCCCTCGAGGGCGGTGCCCCCGATTTCGATGAGCTGAGGGGCCTCGAAGCCGTCGCCGCCAAGCAAGGTCGAGCGCAGGCCGAGTTCGCGAGCTTGCTGGGCGACGAGGCCGGCGGCGACATAGTATCCGGGGAGAAAAAGAGTGTCGGCTTGGGTGGACCGAATGGCCGTGAGCTGGGCGCGGAAATCCTTGGCGTCGCCGCTGTATTTTTGCGAGGCGACGATTGCGCCGCCGAGGGCCGTGAAAGTCTTGGCGAAGACGTCGGCGAGGCCGACAGAGTAGGGGGCCGTCGAATCGATCAGGAGCGCGGCGCGGCGGAGACCGAGGTTTCTCCACGCGTAGGTGGCGAGCACGGCGCCTTGAAAGGGATCGGCGAAACAGACGCGGAAAATGCAGTCGCCGACGGCGGTCACTTTGGGATGGGTCGAGGCCGGCGTGACGAGTGGGATGCCGGCGGCCTGGGCGATGGGTGCGGCTTCCAAGGTGCGGGCCGAGGCGCATTCGCCGATGAGCGCGATCACTTTGTCGCGGGCGATGAGTTTCTTGGCGGCGGTGGCAGACTCCCCGGGGAGGGAGCGGTTGTCCTCAACGATGAGTTCGACGGGGCGACCGAAAATGCCGCCGGCGGCGTTGAGATCATCGACGGCGAGGCGGGACCCACGGAGGGCCGCTTCGCCGAAAGAGGCGTCGCGGCCGGTGACCGACATGAAGAAACCGAGTTTGACGGGCTCGCCGGTCGGTGCCGCGGCGCGGGCGAGTGCGGCGAGCGCGAGACCGGCGACGAGGAGGCGGAGGCGCGGGAGCATGGTGAGAGCAGGCGCAAAATCTCTGGCGGTCGCAAGCTGGCGAAGGGCTGTTTTTCTGCGGGCGGGGCGGTGGGGTTTTTCGTGGTCCTTCCGTGGGTGAGGATTTCCGCGCTGATTTCCGGACGGTGGGATCGGGGATTTTTCCGGACGGGTCGTGACGGTGCGACGGAGGCGGGGCGCGTCAGCGTGCGGGTGGGGGCAACATGAAAACCAACGCCGAAACCAAGGCCGAACAAAGAAAACTACGGGCGCTTCGACCACTTGCGGTCGTTTTTCAATTCGAGGCGCTTCGTCTCAATTTGCACGCCGGCGACAGCGGAGTGGGCGCGGAGGGCTTGGAATGAAGGGGCGTTGAGCTTCCACGAAAGTGCGCCGCTGACTTCGGCGATGGACGCAACCCGGTCTTCGAAAAGAAAACCGAATTCCACGCGAGTGTCGCCGCCCTGCTTGTTCAGCGTGTCGCGGAGGAGGCGGAGAAACGAGGGCAGCTCTGGGTGCGAGGGGAGGAGGAGCCACGTGACCTTGCGGACGTTTGCAGAGACGTAGTTATCGAGGGCGGAGGCCTCTTTGACGTTGATGCGCGGGCCTTCGGTGCCGACGATAATATTACCGAGGACAACGATGGTGGCGTTTTCGGTGAGGAGCGTGCCGTAGTTTGCGAAGCCGTCGGCGAACATGTTGAGTCCGACCGAGGCCGTCTTGGTGGCGAGCGTGAAGGAGGCCCAGGGGCGATTGTCTTTTTTTGAAAGACGCTTCGCGATATTGCTGACGATCCCGCCGAGGCGAAATTCGGTGCGGTCGGGCTGGAGGAGCAGGGCCTCGATGGGGAACGAATCGAGGGCGTCGGCGAGGCCCGCGTAGGCGTTCATCGGATGTCCGGAGACGTAGAAGCCGAGAAGTTCTTTTTCGAATACGAGGCGCTCGGCGGAGGTAAAATCGTCGGTCGCTTCAGCGATGGCGGCGACTTGACCGGCGCGTCGGACAGGGGTGGGGGCGGCGGATTTCTTGGCGGGTTTGTCCTCGGCGAGCATGTCGAGGAAGGTGTTTTGGCCGGCGGCTTTGTCGCGGGCGTTTGAGGCGACGGCGGACATGGCGGCGTCGATGCCGTCGAAGAGTTGCTTGCGCGAGGCGCCGCTGAAGTCGAAGGCCCCGGTCTTCGAGAGATGTTCGAGGACGCGCTTGTTGATGGCCCGGCCATCGACGCGGGCGACCATGTCGTCAAAGTTTTTGAAGGGACCCTGGGCGTCGCGCTCGGCAATGATTTTTTGCGCAGCGAGCTCGCCGACGCCTTTCACGCCGGCGAGGCCAAAGCGGATCGCTGCGGAGCCGCGATCCGCTGGTGGAAGTGGGAACTCTGAAGTTGAAGGAGCGGAGTCGGCGGTCGGGGTTTTGCTCTCGGCTCTCAGCTCTGGGCTCTGAGCTCGCGGCGCCGCGCCGCGGAAAACCGGGGTAAACATATCGCGCGATTCGTTTACATCGGGGCCGAGGACCTTGAGGCCCATGGCCTCGCACTCGGCGACGAAGTGGGAGACTTTTTCGGAGTTGCCGAGTTCGGAGCTGAGCATGGCGGCCATGAACTGCACGGGGAAATTGGCCTTCAGGTAACCGGTCTGGTAACTGAGAATCGCGTAGGCGGCGGAGTGGGATTTGTTGAAGCCGTAGCCGGCAAATTTATTCAGGATGTCGAAGATTGAATCGGCGATTTTGGCTTCGATCCCGTTGACGCGTTTGGCGCCCTCGACGAATTTTACGCGCTCGGCGGCCATCGCTTTTTCGTCCTTTTTGCCCATGGCGCGGCGCAGCATGTCGGCGCCGCCGAGGGAGTAACCGGCGATGACTTTGGCGGCCTCCATGACCTGCTCTTGGTAAACCATAATGCCGTAGGTTTCCAGGCAGACTTGCTCGAGCAGCTTATGAGGGTAAGTGACGGTGCTGGGGTCTTTTTTTCCGCGCACGTAGTCGGGAATCCACTCCATGGGGCCGGGGCGGTAGAGCGCAATGAGGGCGACGATTTCGTCGATGGAGGAGAGCCCGATTTGCCGGCAGAGATTTTGCATGCCGCCGGACTCCAACTGAAACACGCCGGTGGTGCGACCCGAGTTGAGCAGGGCAAAGGTCCGGGCGTCCTCGAGGGAAATCTTCTCGATGTCGAATTTCGGATCGACCGTACGGCGGATGTTTTCGACGGCGTCGGCGATGACGGTGAGCGTCTTGAGGCCGAGGAAGTCCATCTTCAGGAGGCCGAGCTTACCGACGGCGTTCATGTCGAACTGCACGGTGACGTCGCCCTCTTGCTCTGTGAGCGGGACAAATTCGTCGAGTGGACGGTCGGTAATGATGATACCGGCGGCGTGTTTACCGGTGTTGCGGACCATGCCTTCGAGGACGAGCGCTTGGTCGAAGATTCGTTTGGCGACCGGATTACGGCTAACTTCTTGGCGGAGCTCCTCGGATTTTTCGCGGGCGGATTCGAGCGTGATGTTGAGCTCGTCGGGAATCATCTTCGCGAGCCGGTCGGCGTCGGCGTACGGGAGATTGTGGACGCGCGAAACGTCGCGGATGACCATCTTCGCGCCCAACGTGCCGTAGGTAATAATGTTGGCGACGCAGTCGTTGCCGTATTTTTGGCGGACGTAGTCGATGACCTCGCTGCGGCGGCGCATGCAAAAATCGATATCGAAGTCGGGCGGAGAAACGCGTTCGGGATTCAGGAATCGCTCGAAGAGCAGTTTGAAACGCAACGGGTCGAGATTGGTGATGCCGAGGAGGTAGGCGACGATACAACCCGCGCCGGAGCCGCGGCCAGGGCCGACCGGGATGTTTTGTTTCCGGGCCCAATCGATGAAATCCCAAACGACGAGGAAGTAGTCGATGAAGCCGGTCTTGCCGATGATGCTGAGCTCGTAGTCGACGCGCTCGGCGAGGGTCTTGGCGAGGGCTTGGTCGGCGAATGTCTCCGGGGCGGTGGCGTCAAAGCCGTAGCGCTGGGTGAGGCCGAGGAGACAGAGCTCCCGAAGATAGCCGGCGCGATCGGTGCGGGCGGTGATTTCTGGGGTGAGGGGATATTTAGGATACCGCTCGCTGCCCTTGGGGAAAGGGATGGAGAGATCGCACATCTCCGCGACCAGTTGGGTGTTCGTTACGGACTCGGGCACCTCGCTGAAGAGCTTCGCCATCTCGTCGCGGGACTTCAGGTAGAATTCCTGACCGGTGAACCGCATACGTTTCTCGTCATCGATCTTCGCGCCGGTCTGAATGCAGAGCATCGCATCGTGGGGGCCGGAGTCATGCTTGCGGACGTAGTGAACATCGTTGGTGGCGATGACCTTCAGGTTGAACTCTTCGCCCAGCTTCAGGAGCCCGGGAATGATTTTAAGCTGCTCGGGGATGCCATGGTCTTGGATTTCGACGAAGTAGTTTTCGCGGCCGAAGATCTCGACGAAGCGTCCGCAGGCTTGGCGCGCCTCCTCGTAGCGGTCGTGAAGGAGGTGCTGGGGGACGAGGGATGCGAGGCAGCCGGTGAAGCCAATCAGGCCGTTGGCGTATTTCGCGAGTGTTTCAAGGTCGGTGCGGGGTTTGTAATAAAACCCCTTGAGGTGTGCGTCGGAGACCAGCTTGAGCAGATTTTGATAGCCCGTGAGGTTTTTCGCGAGGAGGCCGAGGTGAAACATGCTCTTGCCGTCCTCGTCGGAGCGGCCGTGTTTCTCGAGGCGGGAGGTCTCGACGAGGTAGAGTTCACAGCCGACGAGAGGCTTGATGCCCTTGGCCTTGGCTTGGTTGTAAAACTCGATCGTGCCGTAGAGATTGCCGTGGTCAGTGAGGGCTAGCGCCTTCATGCCCAGCTCAGAGGCGCGGTCCATGAGCCGATCTATCCGGCACGCACCGTCGAGCAGACTGTAGTCGGAGTGGACGTGGAGGTGGACGAAATTTTGGTCGGCGGACGGCACGGAGGGACGTTAGGGAACGGCAACGGCGTCGCCGCGCAAGAAGGGAAAAAAGCCATTGACGCGCGGCGAGTGGCTTGGCCTATTGGTCGGCTTTTCCTTTCACCACCACGCCCGCCCACATGTCCATCGAAATCAAAATCCGCAAAAATGAGCCTATCGATCGTGCGCTGCGCCGCATGAAAAAGAAGCTCGAACGCGAGAATATCATCAAAGGCACCCGCGCGAAACGCTACTTCGAGAAGCCATGCGAGAAGCGCCGCCGCAAGAACAAGGTGCAGGCCTTCACGCAGATGCTGCGCCGCCGTTACGCGGAGTGAGGCCCCGGTTGCTCCCGAGCGACCCCTGTAGAATTTTTGCCGTGCTACCAACCCAATGGTAGCGCGGCTTTTTTTGTAAGTAATTTTTCTCGGTGAAACGTGCCGAAATTTTCTTCGTCTAGGAACCGATGCGTGTGAAGCCAATCCTTGCCCTGTCTACGAGTTGGTGCTCGCACCGCCACAGGGACGGTTATGTGATGTTGCGGGAGATGGCCGACCTCGGGTATGAATACGTCGAGCTCAGCCACGGGATTCGGATTACCTTGGTGCCGGGGATTCTCAAAGCGGTGGAGGAGGGGATCGTGAAGATTTCTTCGACGCACAATTTTTGTCCGTTGCCCACCGGGGTCGTGCAAGCGGCCCCCAATTTGTTTCAGCCCTCGGTGACGGAGCACCGGGAACACGACCAATGGTTGCGTCACACCAAGCGATCGATCGATTTTGCCGCGCAGGTGAAAGCGCAGGTGCTGGTGTGCCACTTGGGTAGTGTGACTTTTTTTTGGTTCGATCCTGCTCGGAACATTCGCAACTACCTGCGCGATCATCACGACGCGGGCCGGGGAGGGGATGATCAGGCCTATCAAGCGCTTTTGGCGAAATCCCTCACGAGGTTGCGCAAGCGGATGGGGCCGTTTTGGGAGCAAACCAAGGCCAGTCTCAATGAAATCTATGACTATGCGTCGCAGAAAGGAATCACACTCGGTCTAGAGAATCGGGAGAAGTTTAATGAGCTGCCGCTGGACGCCGACTATGCTGATTTTATTATGGGGGAGCCACCCACCGCGCCGATCGGCTACTGGCATGATACCGGACACGCTGACATTAAGGAAGGAATGGGACTGCTCAATCACCGCCAGCACCTCACGAAGAACGCACCGCGCCTCATTGGGTTTCACCTGCATGACGTGAGTGCCACGGGCAGTGACCATCAAGGGGTGGGTTCCGGTCATATTGACTTTAAAATGGTGAGCGAATTCTGGCGGCCCGAGCATCTGCTCACGTTGGAGCTCAGTCCCCGGATGACGCTGGACGATGTGAAAATTTCGAAGGCGCGGGTTGAAGCGCTGATGTAGGGGCGGCGCTGGGGGCGATGGGGGTGGGGCGGCGCCACCCCGGCTAGCTTGTTGGCGATCCAGTGGGCTTTGCCGCAATCTCGGCCACCCATCGGCGATGCGGGCCGGAGAGGGTCAGGGTCTCGAGATCGGACAGCCGTACCCAGACCAATTCCGCCGGGAGTTTCCCGCGGGGCTCAGGGGTGGCGTAGATTGATTCCGTAATGTGGAAGCGGGTGATGCCGCGCCGCTTTTTCGCGAGGAGTTCGCCGCGGGCGACCTTGGCTGGATCGAGGCCGGCCTGCTCAGGAGTGGGCAGTTCGTGAATATTCGCCAAGCGACGGGCACCGGCGGCGGAGCGATGGAGGAGGAGCGCCCCGTTTTTTTGGCACCACACGCGAGTGACGGCGCGCTGTTCAATTTGCTTGGGGGCGAGCCGGGGAAACCCCTCCGGGTCGCCGCGATTGGCGGCCGCACAGAAAGGGCGCACCGGGCAAGTGAGGCACAGCGGGTTGTGGCGGAAGCAGACGGTCGCACCCAACTCCATCATGGCCTGATTGTGGTCGCCGGGAGTATCGGCGGGAAGGAGCGCCTCAGCCAGAGGGGCGAAATTTTTCGACGCGCTGGCCGAGTCGCGAAACTCCGTGGCGTCGGCGGTGAGGCGAGCGAGGATGCGGACGACGTTGCCATCGACACACGCGGCGGGGGCGCCGAAGGAGATGCTCGTGATCGCGGCTGAGGTGTAGGGGCCAACGCCGGGCAATTCGCGCCACGCGGCGGGCGTGCGGCGCAATTCGGGCCAGGTGGCGACCTGCTGGGCGAGGCGATGGAGATTCCGAGCGCGCGAGTAGTAGCCGAGCCCCTCCCAGAGTTTTAGCACGCGGGCTTCGGAGGCGGCGGCGAGGGTGGCGAAATCGGGTAGTTCGGCGAGCCAGCGCGCGAGGTAAGGTAGGACCGTTTTCACCTGAGTCTGCTGCAACATGAACTCACTCACGACGGTCTTGTAGAGCGAAGGGGCCTCCCGCCACGGGAGTTGGCGGGCGTGAACTCGATACCACGCGAGCAGGGCGCGTTGAAATTCGGTGCGTCGGGTGATCAGTTTTTTGGCCACGCCGTGACACAAGGCGCAAAAGACCGTGGCTGCGAAGCAGAATCCCTTTGTGCTTCCGGGGCTTTTTGTGGCCATCTAAGGGCATGCCCAAGCAGTTCAACGACGAGCCCGAAGCGCCCAAGAAGCTGGCCTCCTACACCGCAAAACTCGACGACGCCCAGATGGAAAAACTGCGCGCGATTTGCGTGGAGCGCGGGTGGACGCCGTTCGAAGTCGCCTACACGCGCTTTGCCTTCAAGGCCGACCATCTGAAAACCAACGTGAGCGCCTACACGAGTGGCAAGGTCGTGATTGCGGGCAAGGGCACCGAGGATTTTGTGCGCGATGTGCTCGAGCCTGAAGTGATCGGTGCGGCGACGCTCGGCTACGACGAGGTGTTGCACCCGGATTGGTTTGAGTCACACGCGGGGCTCGACGAGAGCGGCAAGGGAGACTTTTTTGGGCCGGTGATCGCGGCGACGGTGATCGCGGACAAGTCCGCGATTGAGGCCTGGCGCAAGGCGGGTGTGCAGGACTCGAAAAAAATCGCCGAGGGGAAAATTCTGCTGCTCGACCAGCTCATCCGCGAAACCAAAGGCGCGGTGGTGCGGACATGTTTTTGTGGGATGCCGAAATACAACGACCTGATGTCGCGGCCCGGTGCCAACCTCAATCGCCTCCTCGCGTGGCAGCACGCCACGGCGCTGGAGCAGGCACTCGTGGCAAAACCCGTGCCGTGGGGTCTGCTGGACCAGTTTACCGAACAGCCCCTCGTGCAGCGCGAGCTCGCGAAAAAGGGCGTGAAAGACTTCGAGTTGAAAATGCGGACCAAGGCGGAGTCGGACCCGGTTGTCGCGGCGGCTTCGGTGGTGGCACGCGCGGAATTTGTGCGGCAGATGAATCTGCTTTCGAAAAAATTTGGCGCGAAACTGCAGAAGGGCGCGGGCCCGCTCGTGAAGGAGCAGGCGAATCAGATGATCCAGCAGTTCGGCGCCAAGTCGCTCGGTGAATTCGCCAAGCTGCATTTTCGCACGGCTTACGAAGTCGTCGCGGCGGCCGGCAAACTCGACGAATTGCCGCTTAAGGAGCCGGGAGCAAAAATGGAATGGTAAGCGCGCCAGCGGCGGAATAGGCGTTGTCCCGCTGAAACCCTTTCCCTGTGCCTCCCGAAAGCTCTGAATCGTTCCGTTGGTTTGCCGAACAGGTGCAGCCGCATGAGCCGATGCTCCGGGCATGGTTGCGTGGGCAGTTTCCGGGCGCAGAGGACATCGATGATATCGTGCAGGAGGCGTTTGTGCGGATCTTACAGGCAAGGGAAACGCAGACCATCGAGTCGCCGAAGGCCTTTCTCTTCGTGACGGCACGCAATCTCATGCTTGGCCGGCTGCGGCACGAGAAGGTGGCGGGCAATTTTGTTTTAACGGAAACGGCCTTGTCGGGCGTCTGTGAGGAGCGCGCGAACGTGGCCGATGAGGTCGCCCGTGCGCAGGAACTCGAAATATTGACCCAGGCCATTCAGTCCCTTCCGACGCGCTGCCGCCAGATTATCACTCTGCGGCGGATCTACGGCATGTCGCAAAAAGAGGTCGCTGCGCAGCTCGGAATTGCCGAACACACCGTCGAGGCGCAGGCGACGATCGGTCTGCGCAAACTGGCTGAGTATTTTGAGCGGTTGGAGCGTCGGTATCCTTTCCGCCGTGAGTAACGCTGCTCCCAACAATCCGGTGCCCGAGTCCATCGCCCGCGCGGCGGCGGCGTGGGTGTTGCGTCATGATCGCGGGTTGACGGCGGCCGAGCAGGATGAGTTTTTGCAATGGCTCGCGAGCGATCCGCGGCACGGCGAGCAATGGGCCCGGCATTGCCGACACTGGGACCGGCTCGAAACGCTCGCCCGGTGGCGCCCCGAGCACAGCACGCTACCCAACCCCGATTTGCTGGCCCCGCCGCTGGGCCGCTGGGTGCGTTTCTGGCCAGCGGCGACGCTCGCCGCAGCGGCGGCGGTCGCGCTGATTTTCGCGGTCAATAAGTCGCCCGACGCCAGCCGCGCGCCAGATCGATCGGTGGCAGCTGCTTCTGCGGTTACCCCCGTGACGCAGCGAACACTTGAAGACGGCACCGTGGTGGAATTGAACCGCGGGGCGGTGTTGGAGGTGCAGTTTACGGCGGGGGAACGGCGTGTAATCTTGGAGCAGGGCGAAGCCCATTTTACGGTGACCAAGAATCCGGCCCGACCGTTTGTCGTCGCCGCTCGCGGTATGGATGTCGTCGCGGTCGGCACGGCCTTCAACGTGCGCCTCGACCGGGCGGTGGTCGAGGTGCTCGTGACCGAAGGACGCGTGCAGGTGACCGAGGCTCCGTCGTTGGCGACGGCCGGCGTCGCGACGCTTCCACGTGACGCCGTGGTTGTGCCTGTGCTGGAGGCGGGGCAGAGGGCGGTGGTCTCGTTGGCCCCACATGCGGAGGCTCCAAAAATTGCGACCCTGACTTCCGGGGAAATCGAGCGGGTGCTCGCGTGGCAGCACCGGATGTTGGATTTCACGGCCGCGCCATTGGCAGAGGTGGTTGCGGAGTTTAATCGCCGCAATGCGGTGCAGTTGGTCATCGTCGATCCGGCTTTGGCGGCGATGACGATCAGTGCGTCGTTTCGCTCGGACAACGTCGATGGTTTCGTGCGCCTGGTTGAAGTGGGATTTGGGGTTCGGGCGCAGCGATCAAGCGCGGGCGAGATTCGGTTGCACCAGAACCGTTGAGCAGTTGCTGGCTGTGTCGGTAGCAACGTCGTGCGGCCGGCCCAGCGAAGGCCCGGTCTGCTGAAGACAAAACGGTGGAGGAAAATTCTTTTAACGGAAAATTCCACGCGGAGCATCTTGGTTGGCAACACAGGCCAATCTGGACCAAATGAGCCCCTCAATCCATGCCCCCCAATGGTATCATCCGCCGGTTTCTTCGGTGCGTCCTCCTATCGGCTTTCTGCGCAGTCATCTCGTGGCAGGGTTTAGCCTTGGCTCGGACCAGCGACGCGGGGCGACTGCCGTTCGACTTGTCGGCGGGGGAGGCGGCGGAAACGCTGAAGCGCTTCGGCGCGCAGGCCGCGCGGGAGATCATGTTTCCCGCCGAGGCGGTTGCCGGTGTGACGACAAATTCAATCAAAGGAGATTTTACTGCCCGTGATGCCCTCGAACGGATGGTCGCCGGCACCGGGCTGACCATCGTTGAGGACGAACCATCCGGTGCCTTGATGATTTTCCGCGCTGCGGCGCCCAAACCGCCCGGTGCGGTTCCGCCAATCAAACCCAACCCAACCTCACCTCCGACTACGGAATCTCCCAAAGCCATGAACCGAAAAACTCCGCTCGCCTTCCTCGGCGCACTTTTTGCCTTCGTCTCCGCTCCGGCGCAAACGGCTCCGGCGGGCTCTGCCAAGACCGATCCCGTCAGGGATGAGGTCGTCGTGCTCTCCGAATTTCGCGTCGATACCTCGAAAGACCGCGGCTACGTCGCGACGAATGCCACGACCGGCACCCGCCTGAACATGGCGATCAAAGAGATTCCGATGCCGATCGAGGTGATCACGCGTGAGTTCATCGACGATATCGGCGCGGTCGATGTAAAGGAATCGTTGCGCTACAGCGCGGGCATCGTGCAGGACACGGTGACGACTGCGAACAGCTTTACGTTCAGCCCGTCCGGGTCGGGCAATGCCGGTTCGGTCAGTCGCGACAGCGTGCAGGTGAACATTCGCGGGTTCAACACACGCTCCTTTCTCCGCAACGGCTTTCGCCAGGATACGGTCACCGACGTGGTCAATATCGACCGGCAGGAAGTCGCCCGTGGCCCACAGGCGCTGCTCTATGGCGTCGCCGCGCTGGGCGGCATCGTCAACATCACGCCGAAGTATCCTAGCAACACGCCGCGGAGCACGGCGCGCTTCGCATTTGGCTCGGAAGATTTTTATCGATTCGAAGCCTATAAAAGCGGTCCGGTGCTGAAGAAACCCAACGGTGCCTCCCTCAACTACGGGGTAGGTTTTGTTTACCAAAATCAAAGCACGCCGGACGACTACGACGATCGGCGTCGTCTGCTCATCACGCCGGCGTTCGATTTCCGGCCCTTCAAAAACACGAACGTTTTCGTCGATATCGAATACGGAAAATTCCGCACCGACGGCAACGGCTTCAAGGACGTCGCCGATGCGAATGCCGGCAATGTGATCAATCGTTTCGGCCTGCGGGTGGCAGAAAACGTCAACGAGTTCAACGAAGGTGCGACAGCGGCCCGCGACCGATTTGGCCGTGAGCGCTTTTTCCGGATCAGCGGCGGCGATACCTATTCGAAAGATGACTATTTTACGGGCACGGCGGAAGTGACCCAGAGAATTTTCGACGGGTTGAGCGCGGTGCTCGGCGCCAACTATACCGATGTGCTAACAAAGCGCCGTTCGTTGGATTCCCAAGGTGTGGGCACGAGCAACACGGCCACTGCGACGGCGCCGACGTCGGTGGGCATTTGGACAAATGTCGGACCAAACCCCGTCACGCCCGCGCAGACTTATTGGAAGACGATCAACTACCAATGGGCGAACGGCATCACCCACAAATTTATCAAGCAAGTGCGCGCCGAGCTGACGTATGAATTTGCGCTGCTGGGCAACAAGCAGGTGTTTCTTGTCGGGCGTCAGGAGCAGACGATCAACCAAACCGATACCTCCACCGCGCAGGTGACGAGCAATACCACCGGCGGCACAAACCGCTCTTACATCTCCTTCGGCGATTTGAGCGGCGTGCGTTACGCGGGTGAGCAGACGCGGGTATTTCGTGAGACGCCGTTCTGGGAGTGGAATACCGGTCACTATGCGACCTATCAGGGCAAGTGGTGGAATAACCGCATCACTGGCATCGGCGGTGTGCGTTGGAATCGTTACATGGTGCGGACCTATAACAACACGTTTGTGAAGGCCGACGCGACCAAGCCCGACACGGACCTCGCCAATTGGGTGAAGCCCGCCTCGCCCGACGCCGCCTCGCTGAACAATGCGCCCGGTGCCGTGCCGGTCGTGAACGGCTACCGTTTCGGCGGCAAGGTGCAGACCGATACGAGCCCGACCGCAGGCGTGAGCGTCGCGCTGACGAAAGACATCTCTCTCTACGCAGTCAGTGCGGGAGGTATTTTCCCGAACACCGGCCAACGCGACGGCGCGGGCAGTCCATTCCAAGCGGAGAAAACCAAGAGCAAGGAAGTCGGCCTGAAGTTCGACATTTGGAAAGACTCGCGCGGACGTTCCCGAGTGTCGGCCACGGTCGCGGGATTCCAAATCGACCGCGAGAATGCGATCTACAACTTGTTCTGGGCTCCGCAGCCGCGGAGTAACGATCAAGCCACGCTGCGCGCCGGGTTTACGGGCAACGTGCCGGCGACCGGCACCGGATCGGGCGCCTACTCGGTTACGAATTCGGGCTACACGACATTCCAAACCAATAGGCCCGTGACATACCTCGTATCGTCGAGTTACGTTGCGGCGGCGGATGCGAACAATCCCCGCGTGACCGGCGCGCCCCAGCAGACGGGCTTTATCCTCGTCGACTACGCGAGCCTCGGAAGCGCGGCGACCGATCCGTTGCGGCGCGCACTGGATGCCGCGGCTAACGACGCGAATAATTTCACGGCGAACCAGACGACGAGCGTCGGCTCCGGCGCGACCGGTCTCAACGCGAACAACGCCTACATGAACCGCAATTCCGATACCGCTTACGACGACCAAACGCGTGGCATCGACATGCAGGTTTACTTCAACCTCACCGAAAATCTTTCGACGGTGCTGACCTACCAATACCTCATGCAGGGCGTGCAAGGCGGCTTCCGGGTCGTCGATCAGCCGAAGAGCACTGAGTATGATTCGTGGTGGAACTACATGGGCGTGCCCCTCGAGGCCCGCCGCGCCAATCTCGACGAAGCGTCATATGATTTTTCGGGCCAGACAAAGGGCCGCCGGACGCTCGATAACCCGCGCAACCAGCTTTCGGTTTGGAACAAATACGAATTTACAACCGGTGCGCTGAAGGGCCTTGATCTTGGCCTCGGCGCGCAGTTCAACGGCCAGCGGCAGAGCGAGGTGCTCCTCACGAACGGGGCCCGCACGACCGAGGGCGTGGAGAACGTCCGCTACAAGCCGAAGTTCGAGGCCGACTACAAACTCAACATCGGTATCGGCTATCGCGTTACACTGGCCGGGCGGAAGTGGAACTTCCGAGCCAATGTGAACAATCTGCTCGATGAACAAAAGAAGGTTGCGACCGGCGAAAGCACGCTGTTCGTCGATCCTGTCAGCGGCGCACTCGTCGCCTCGACCGTTGCCGGTGCGCGCAAGATCACCGTGCCCGAACGCGCCGTGCGCTACTACGAACCGATCTCGTTCCGCTTTACGGCGAGCGTCGGCTTTTAACGCGGAGCCAAGTGGGGGTGGGCGAGGTGAGTCTGAGCCCTCATCGCGTGCGACGTGGGCGTGGCGGCACGCCTGAAACGCCAACACAGGCGAGGTCAGGAGTTGCGCCGTGGTCGCAGCGGCTGCTAACCTGTCCGCTTCATGGCCAAACGCCGACAACTCCGCGGATTCGATCTCAAGCAGATTGAGGGCGTCGCTGAGCTCATCGGGGTCGATGAAGCGGGCCGGGGAGCCCTCGCGGGACCGGTCGTGGCGGGTGCGGTGTTGGTCAGCAAAGCGTTTCTGGAGAGCAAATGGGCTGTCGGCCGGGCGAGTAAAGTTAACGACTCAAAACTGCTGACCGCCACCGAACGCGGCGAGCTGTGGGGCGAGTTTGATGCGTTGGCGAAGCAGGGTCAGATCCACGCGCAGTTCGGCGTGGCCGATGTGATTGAAATTGAGCAGTTCAATATTCTCGGTGCCACCAAGCTCGCGATGCGGCGCGCCCTCGAGGGGATCTATCCGCCCGGCGCGTTTGAGCAGAAAACGGAGCCCGATCTGTTCGCGACGCCGGAGGTCGTCGCGAGTTTTGTGCCCACGGTCTCGTGCCGCGTGCTGGTGGATGGGCTCGCCTTGCGTGGCTTTCCCTATCCGCACACGGGCATCGTGAAAGGCGACGGACGTTCGCTGTGCATTGCGATGGCGTCGATTATCGCGAAGGTCACGCGCGACCGGCTGATGGGCGAACTCGCCGGCAAGTTTCCTGGCTACGGATTTGCGCAGCACAAGGGCTACGGCACGGAGGAGCATCGCGACGCCGTGCTCCGCCTCGGTCGCACGCCGCAACACCGGGAGATGTTCTTGCGCAAGCTCCTCGCAGGCCGGGTGGACCCGGACCAGATGGATTTTCTCGGCGCGGACGGCTGACGCGCCGTTGACCGAGCCGTAACGTTCGATCATTCATTCATCCCTTCGATGGCGGTCAAAAAACATTCCTCACTGGATCGCGTGCTTGGCCGGCTCGATACGCTGGACTCGGTGAACCTCGCAAACCTCGTGCAGCGCCTCGCCCGGGAGCGCGGGCTCTTCGAGGAAATTTTCAATGTACTTCAGGAAGGCGTGCTCGTGATTTCAGCCGATGGCGTGATCGAGTATGCCAACGCGGCTGCGCATCGTCTCATCGGGATTGGTGACGATGAGCTCGCAGGCCAAACGCTGTGGCGCCTCGTGCCGGGCTTGCGGCCATCGATTGACGCCGCATCTGAAGATGGGCCCGTGCGCGGCGCGCTGCCGGTCGTGGCGCGGGAGTTTGAGTTGACCTATCCGGAGCCACGCAGAGTGCGGCTCTATATGGTGCCGTTTCGCGGTGGCGGCCGCGGTTCCCCCCGGCGGTTTGCCGTGATCTTGAGTGATGTGACCAAAGAGAAGCAAACCACCGAGCGTCGGATCGAGGATGAGCGCACCTCGTCGGTGTTGTTGCTCGCTGCGGGCGTCGCGCACGAGCTCGGCAATCCGCTCAACTCGCTCACGATCCATCTCCAGCTGATCGAGCGAAAGTTGAAGAAACTAAGAGCCTCCCGGGAAATCGACTCGCTGGCGGAATCGTTGCGTGTCTGCACCGACGAAGTCACGCGGCTTGATGGGATTATCAGTAATTTCTTGGAGGCGATTCGGCCGCGTCCGCCCGATCTGGCGGAGACGAATCTGGCTGAGATTCTCACGGACGTGCTGCGGTTTCAGCAGCGGGAATTCGCCGACCGCGGAATCGTGGTGGAAGCCGAAACACTCGACGCGTTGCCTGCGGTGATGGCCGACCGCAATCAGCTCAAGCAGGTGTTTTTTAATCTCACGAAGAATGCATTAGAGGCGATGCAGCCGGGCGGGAACCTGAAGATCAAGTCACGCGCCGACGATGATTCCGTGTTCTTGCTCTTCGGTGACAGTGGCACGGGCATCAAACAAGAGGATCTTTCGCGACTCTTTCAGCCCTACCATACGACGAAGATCGGTGGTCACGGACTCGGCCTGATGATCGTCCAGCGAATCATGCGGGACCATGGCGGCCAAGTGGGCATCGAGAGCAAGGAAGGCGTGGGGACGATCGTGTCGCTCCAGTTTCCTCGCAAGGATCGCCGCGTGCGAATGCTGCAGTAAACAGATCTCCGGTACCCCGCCGCGCCGTGCGAAAAATCCGGTTAGTGAGGCTGCTGGTTCGCGCTCGACGACGAACTGTCGGACGAATGGGACGACGAGGACGAAGAACCTGCCGAGGATGACGAAGAACCTGCCGAGGATGAGGACGAGGATGACGACGAAGGGTCAGGGCTAGACGAGTAGGACAGCGAAGAGCTCACCGGAGCCGAATAGGACGGCGCGGAGTAACCCGGGGAGGGCGCCGGAGAATAGGAGGAGGGGGACGACGCGCTGTAGGACGAAGATGAATTCGATGACGATGAGTATGCCGATTGGCCCGACGAGTGGGTGGTGGAGTAACTGAGTGAGCCGTCAGAACCCGGTGCCGGCCGTGGCGAGGAATACGGCGGAGGCGTGTGGCCGCCCTCGCGCGGGCCTTGGTGGCGCGGGTAATTTCCCACGTAGCTGGGCGGCGGCTGGTAGGGCGAGGTGCCGGGCGGGCAGTCTGCGGGGTTGCTGGGACGGTAATGCGGGGGCGTTACGACGGGGGGGGCAGGCGGCTTGGCGCCGGCGCCAGACGAGGGCGGTGGCGGAGAGCTCGCGCCCGAAGTGTCGTAGGCGTTGTAACCATTGTAATCGTTGGAGTCGTAATTCGTCCTCCCCAGCGAACGGTTGGCGTAGTCTAAGGACGATGCGTAGCTGCTGGCGGAGCCGGCATAGCTGACGGGCACCGTGCGACCGTAGATTCCGGTATTGGGGGAGATGCTACTGACGAGTACGGTGCCAATGGTTGGGTTAATCGGATCGGGCAAGAACTCGACGTAGATGATGTTGTCGGCTTTGGCGTGATCGTTAATCAGCAGCATTCCCCGGGCGGCGAGTGAGCGCGAAAACTTCCGATACATCGCGTTCCACTGCGCCGCAGTGGGTTCAACGCCTCCTCTGACCGCCACGGCGAGGGCGTACGTCGGCAGGTTGTTCGGGTGAGCCACCGCATTGCGCTGGGAATTTATCGCCGTCGTGCAGCCAGAGCAGGCGACGAGAAGGGCAAAGGCGACGAGGCAGGCAGACAACTTCAGTGATAAGCAGAGTTTCATGGGTGTCTCATCGGGGTTGCGGCACGTTGTGCGTACCGCGTAGTCAGCGTGTAGGCTGCAGATTTACAAGCCTCGGCCTGATCCGGGGCTTTAGGCAGAATTTCTTCACCGGTGATCCCGAGTGTCGGGACCTTTTTCGAGCGAGTCGGTGGAGAGCCTGCCACGCTCGTTAACAGGGCCAAAAACCCTCGGTTCATCGTTCTGATTCAGAAGGATGTGGTGTCACACCCGCGCAAACTCAGCCGCGACCGCGCAGCCAAATCCACAGGTAGCCGATGCGCTCGCGGACGGCCCATGTGCTGCGGCCCAGCGATTCGGTGTCCCAGAGGAAGTCCCTCCATTCGAGCTCATCGCCAGCGCGCGCGCTATAGTCGGCGGGGCACGGGACTGGCGTGAGGCCGGCGTGCCTAAACAAGGCCATCGTGCGCGGCAGGTGCCACGCGGAGGTGATAAGAGCGAAGGGTTCGGTGCCCACGAGGCGCTTTACGGCGAGCGATTCCTCCTCCGTGTCGATGGCATTTTCGATGAGCGTGGCTCGGCGGGGGTCGAACCCGAGCGATTCAGCGGCGCGCAACACGATGGCGGCGTGGGTGGGGCGCTCCGGCTGATGGAGATCGCCCGGGCCGCTAATAATCGCGCGCGCGTCTGGCAACACGCGCAGGAGACGGACCGCCTCGGTGAGGCGAGCGAGACCGGAGACGGATAGTTGGTTAGTCGCCGAAAGACCCGGTGCGTTGCCGTTACCGCTGCCGAGCACGACGACGAAGCGGCACGCGGCGAGCTCGGGCGGAAGGGGGGTGCCGGCGACGAGTTCGGGGATGGCCGGATAACGTGCTTCGAGTGGTCGCACGAGAGCGTCGCTGACAAATTTATTGCTGAACAGCATGAGCAAAATCGTCCCGGCGAAGAGCAGACCGCGACCAAGGCGCGCGCGCCGACTCCAGAGGAGCACACACAGTCCTATGGCCAGCAGGGTGAGGCAAAACGGCAGCGGCATCAGCCAAAACGATACAAATTTTTTCAACCAAAACAGCATGAGCCAAGGAACAAGGCGGTGCGGTTCGAGCCGGGCAAGCTTGGCGTTGGGCGCAGCGCCCGGACGCGGGACTTACGTGGGGACGAAAGCGTCGAAACCACGGAGATCTCCACGCACGTCATGGCGAAGCCGGGCCTGGAGGCGCCGAGTCCGTTAGATGCGGGGTGAGGGGCTGGGGCGGAAGGCGAGTGAGGGGACTACACGGTGGTTGGGAAACCGCCGGTCTGTGCGGAGCGAGGTAGGGCGGGGCGGTACGGGGCGGAGGGCCCTCCCTACGCGTGGGCTACGCGCTGGCTATGCGCGGGCCAGCGCGTTCGCGGTGTTGAGGTGCTCTACGCCGGTGTATTTCTGCGACTGTTCGTCGGCGTGATAACTGGAGCGGACCAGAGCGCCGCTTTCGACGACGCCGAGCCCGATGCTCAGGCCGAAGTTTTTCCAGTGAAGAAATTCTTCCGGCGGAGCCCAGCGCGAAATCGGCAGGTGCTGCGGGGTCGGCTGGAGATATTGGCCGATGGTGAGGATATCGGTCTGGTCGGAGGCGATATCGCGGATCGTCTGCTCAATCTCGTGCTGCTCTTCGCCGACGCCGAGCATAATGCCGGTCTTGGTGACAAAGCCGCGGCTCTTCGCGTGGCGGAGGACGGAGCGGGAGCGGTCGTAGCGGGCCTGCACGCGGACGGGTTTTTGCAGGCGCTCGACGGTCTCGAGGTTGTGGTTGTAGATGTCGGGCTTGGCGTCGAGGACGATATCGACGTGCTCCACGTTGCCTTTGAAATCGGGCACCAGAACTTCGATCGCGGTAGCGGGGCAGCGGTGCTGGATGGCGCGAATCGTCATCGCCCAGACGGCGGCACCACCGTCGGCGAGTTCATCGCGGGCGACACTGGTGATGACGCAGTGTTTGAGATTCATCTTCGCCACGGCGTCGGCGACGCGGGCGGGTTCGCCGAGGTCGAGCTCCGTGGGACGGCCCGTCTGGATCGCGCAGAAATTGCAGGAGCGCGTGCAGATGTTGCCGAGGATCATCACGGTGGCGGTCCCGCGGGACCAGCATTCGCCGAGATTGGGGCACTGGGCGCTTTGGCAGACGGTATGGAGTTTGTTTTCGTCGACGAGTTTGCGCGTGGCGAGGTAGCCGGGGCCGGAAGGAAGCTTGGCACGGAGCCAGGAAGGTTTGCGCGTGGTGTCCATCAAAGAGGCGTAAATAGAAAGCAGAGTTAACCACGGTTGGCACGGATGCACACGGATTTTTTCGGAAAATCATGGGGGCGCGGGGGAGGGCGAGATTCCTCTTGCTGCCGAAGGAGTGAGCGGACGCGGGCAGGGCGGGAAGTCGGTGCTTTTTCAGGGCGTCGGTTGAGGGCGCGTCGGTTGAGGAGGCATCAGGCCGACGGCGGGGTGCTTTCCACGTGTCCGGTTTGCGCCCGAAGCCGCGGTGCTTGGAAACTCGCACTTCCGAGAAGTGCACGGCGACAGGAGTGTAGCCAGTTCGTCGGGCGCATGATCGCGGCGGACGCAGCCAACCGGAGGATCTCCCGCCCGCCAGAGCGTCCGGAGTTTCCGTTTGCGCAACGGCGGGGCGCGTGGCTTGGTCTTCGTTTCCATGAGCGATACACCTCTGCCGGATATTTCCCACGACCAACATGCTGTGCGGCGCAACAAGCTCGCGGAGATGCGTGCGGGCGGGTTTGACCCGTTTCGCGCCAACGTCGCGACGAGTCATTTCTCGGGTGATGCGATCAAGCTGCATGTCGATGGGCAGGACAATGCGGTGACCGTTACGGTCGCCGGCCGCCTCGTGACGATTCGCGATATGGGTAAGAGCCAGTTCGTTAAGATTCTCGATCAGCGGGGGCAGATTCAGCTCTACGTGAAGAAGGATGTGGTTGGCGATGAGGCCTACGCGGCGTTCAAGAAACTCGATTTGGGGGATATTCTGGGCGCCAAGGGCACGCTGTTCAAGACGAAGACCGGCGAAGTTACCGTGCGGGTCGAGAGTTATACGCTCGTGGCGAAGGCGCTGCATCCGTTGCCGGAAAAGTGGCACGGCCTCAGCGATCCTGAGCAGGTTTATCGTCAGCGGTATCTGGACCTGATCGTGAACGCGGAGTCGCGTGCGCGGCTGATGCTGCGGTCGCGCATCGTGTCGCACATCCGGCGGTTTCTCGAGGCTCAGCAATTCATCGAAGTCGAGACGCCGGTGCTGGAAAACACGGCGGGCGGCGCGGCGGCACGGCCCTTCAAGACGCATCACAATGCGCTCGATGTGGATTTCTTCCTGCGCATTGCGACGGAACTGCGGCTGAAGCGACTGCTGGTGGGCGGGTTTGATCGCGTGTTTGAGATCGGGCGAATTTTCCGTAACGAAGGGGTGTCGCGGAAACACAACCCGGAGTTCACTATGCTCGAAGTTTACCAAGCCTACAGCGATCACCGCGGGATGATGACGCTCATCAAGGACATGCTCACGACGCTGTGCCGCGACGTGCTCGGGACGACGAAAATCAAACACGCGGCGAGCGGGCAGGAGATCGACTTTGCAGGCGAGTGGCGCGAGGTGAATTACAAGGACCTCATCCGCGAGGCGACGGGGGACGCGGAGTGGTTTGCGCGCAGCAAGGCGGACAAGATCGCTGGCGCGGAAAAGCTTGGGCTCTCGGTGAGCTCGGCGTGGGAAGAGTTTGAGATCACCAACGAGATTTTCTCGAAGAAGATCGAGCCGACGCTGATCCAGCCGACGTTTGTGATGAAGCTGCCGAAGGAGCTGTGTCCGCTGGCGAAGATCAGTCTCGATGATCCGACGACGATCGACGTGTTCGAGCTGACGATCGGCGGGATGGAAGTCGCGCCGGCCTACTCGGAGCAAAATGATCCGGATGTGCAGCGGGAGATGTTTCAGGCGCAGGCGGGCGAGGAGAAGCAAAATATCGATCATGATTTCCTGCTGGCGCTGGAGTATGGAATGCCGCCGGCGGGCGGGATGGGTGTGGGCATCGACCGGTTGTGCATTCTGCTCACGGGGGCGGAGAGCATACGCGATGTGATTTTGTTTCCGCAGCTGAGACCGGGGAGCACTTCGTGAGTGTAAGTGAACAGTTTAAGAGCGGCGTGCTGGAACGGGACGAGCTGATGCTCACTTCGCCTTAAATCGCTGACTGCAACTGGCTATGCCCTGGTATCTTTATCTCGCCTGCAAGCAGCTCTTCCCGAGCGGGCGGTTTCCGTTTTTCACGGCAATCTCGGTGCTGGGCGTGACGCTCGGCGTGGCGGTGCTGATTATCGTGACGAGTGTGATGGGGGGATTTGGCTACGAGATCCGGCGAATGATCGTGGAGACAGAGGGAGAAGTGGATGTTAAGGCGACTGGCTACCTGAGCGATCCGAAGGACGTGCTGGCACAGATCAGCGCAACCCCCGGGGTGGCGGCAGCGACTCCCTACGTGAAAGGCGTGGTGGGGGTGCAGGCGAACAGCCGGCCGGCGTATCCGATTTTTCGTGGCGTCGACGTGGGTACGATCGAGCGTGTGGCGAATCTCGCGCGCTTCACCAACCCGCCCAGCGCGATTGCGAACCTCGATGATGATTCGGTGGTCGTGAGCTCCCAACTCGCGACGTCGCTCGGAGTCCACGTGGGCGACAAGATCGAGATTTATTCGCCGTTGCTCATCGAGAAGCTGAAGAACGACGAGGTGTTTTTGCCGCGGGAGTTTCGCGTCGTGGGCGAACTCTATATCGGACACCAGCAACTCGATAGTAACACGATTTACGGGACCTTGCGCGCGGCCCAAGAGCTCTACGGACTAGGGCGCAGCGTGCATGGCATCTACGTTCGGGTGAAACCAGACGTGGATGAGCATGCCGTCGTGGCCCAGCTGAATACGACGTTACCGCGAGCCAC
>CANIJN010000047.1 GCA_947467625.1 Opitutia bacterium
CTGCCGGGCGAGCTCCGTGGCCGTGGCACCAACATTGTCGTCCTGATTGTTGTCATCGCCGCCCATCATAGCATGTCGCCGCCCCAGAGTTACGCACGCTTGCCGAAGCTACACGTTTCGCTGGAGTGAAATTGTCGGCGACAATCCGGCTGTCATCCTCAATCGCAACTTCACGCCAATTGGGTTTGGCTTGGTTCACAGCAAGCATCCCATTCACGACCGCGCTAAATTACGATGCCACAGAGAACGAGCAGCAAACTAAGGCTGCGACCTGGGAGGTGTTTCAGCTTGTGCGCCGGCGGGGGCAAAGAGAATGGGCGAAAAGCACGTCTCCCCTCGACCAGTCCAGCAAAGGCTCGCGGCATAGGGTTCCTGGGAGCGGGATCTGTAGCACAGGACCGACACCGTGGTGTGCCGGGCGATGTCGCGCATGCCGAGCGGTGATTCCAAGGGGGTGCGCCGAGCCTCACCGGCCGGCACGTCCGCGCAACGCTATGCTCGCCCGCTTCGCGCGTAACGATTTACGTAGCACTGCGCTTTCCGTCCCGCTCCCACCCGCACTTAGCTGATACCCGAGCACGCACCTAACTCCTGTCCGCTCTCACTCACCCCCACGCTTCTCTCCATTAAAACATCTGTGCCACACCCGTCCTGGTTTCTACTCAACACCCCTGCCCGCGTCTTCGCGTGCCTCGTTCCTCTCCTGCTGGCGCTGCTCACCACGCGCCTCCGCGATCTCTCGCCGAAAAGCGGCGAACGCACCTCGATGACGCGCCCCAACTCTGAGTTTGGTGTCACTGCGCGCCTCAACGAAAACCTCGGCTGCCAAGTCGGCGTGCGCAACTACGATAACATCCGCACGATGGAGCGCAGCGCCCACGGTTACACCTTCAACCCCGCGACCGGCGGCCTCCCCGACGACCCCGCACCAAACGAGTGGAGTTTCTACAACGACTACGCCCCTCCCTCCGCTCCCTGTCGCACGCGCTGCCCTTCCGTCGATGCTTAAACGCTTCACCTCGCTTTACCCCGTCTGGATCATCGCCTCCTCGCTTCTAGGTCTCCTCAAACCCGAGGCCCTCACGTGGTTCGCTGGGCCTTGGGTCGTGTGGGCGCTCTCGGTCGTGATGCTCGGGATGGGGTTCACGCTCACGTTCGACGATTTTCGCCGCCTGTTCCGCACCCCCGGCTCGCTCGCGCTCGGATTCCTCGCGCACTACACGATCATGCCGCTCACCGGTTGGGGCATTGCGCACCTGCTCAACCTCGACCGCGGCTTCGCCCTCGGGCTCATCCTCGTCGCGAGCTGCCCCTCCGGCACGGCGTCGAACGTCATTGCGTTTCTCGCCCGCGCCAATGTCGCCCTGGCCGTCATGGTCACGCTCACCTCCACGCTGCTCGCCTTCGTGATGACGCCCCTCTGGTGCCAGACGCTCGCCGGCCAGTTCGTGCCCGTCGATGGCTGGGCGCTCAGCCTCACCACGCTGCAGGTCGTCGTGCTCCCCGTGCTCGCCGGCGTGTTTTGCAACTGGAAATTCCCCCGCGCCGTCGCGCGCATCTCGCCCTACGGCCCGCTCGTCTCCGTCGTCGCGCTCACGTTCATCGCCGGCAGCATCGTCGCGCAAAGTGCCGCCTCCGTCATCGCCAACGCTGGGAAACTCTTCCTCGCCGCCGTCCTGCTCCACGCCACGGGCTTTGCGCTCGGCTATCTCGTATCGCGCCTCCTCCGCCAGTCCGTGCTCACTTCGCGCACCATCGCCATCGAGGTCGGCATGCAAAACGGCGGCATGGCCGCCGTCCTCGCGAAGAAAAATTTCCCACTCGAGCCGATGGCCGCCGTCCCCGCCGTCTTCAGCAGCGTCGTGCAGACTCTCGTCGGCAGCCTCGTCGCCGCCTATTGGCGTGCCCGTCCGCCGGCCGAATTATCGCCAGCTCCGGAACCCACCGACGCCCCCGTTGCTCCCATCGCCAAGGATTCCCCCGCGTGAACGCCGCACTCCCTCATCCGCGCGCGGACATCTACTACTGGAAGTGCGACCGCCCTGCCGCCTTCTACGGCCTGAGTGGTCGTGCGCCGACTCATCCGTCGGATGAACTCGCCTCCTCGCTCGCCGGTGCCCTGACCCGCCACTTCGGCGAACGCATCGCGCTGCGTCCCAGCGTTGGCCAGGGCAACCATGTCACGTTCGCAGCAACGATCGGCGGCCATGAAACGTTCATCCGCGTCGAAGATGGCCCCGACGGTGACGATTACATGGAGGTCGAGTCGCACGTGTTGCGCGCCGTTGCCCGCCTCGGCGTGCCCGCGCCTGCCGTGCTCCACGTCGACGCTAGGCGGCGCGACGTGCCGGTCGCGTGGCAGGTGTTGGAGTGCATTCCGTTTTCCGATCTGAATCGTCACTGGAAGGAAGGCCGCCTCGATCTCCCGCGCATCGCTCCCAAAATCGGCGCGCACATCGCCCGCTGGCAGTCGCTTGCACTCGGCGCCGGATACGGCCCGTTCTCCACCGAACGTGTCCGCACCGCCGGCGAGTTGCGCGGCTACCACGCCAGTTACGCCGACTACTTTCACACGCGTCTCGACCGCCACCTCGCGTTCCTCGTCGAAAAACAGTTCCTCACCTGCGCCCAGGCCGACGACCTCCAGCGCGAAATCGACACGCACGCCGCGCTCCTCGCGCTGCCCGCCGCCTGCCTCGTCCACAAGGATCTCGCGCTCTGGAATATCCTCGGCACTTCCGACCGCATCGCCGCGTTCATCGATTTCGACGACGCCGTCGGCGGCGATCCGCTCGACGACATCTCGCTCCTCGGCTGTTTCCACGACGGCGCGACGATCGCCGGCGTGCTCGCCGGCTATGCCACCGTGCGTCCGCTGCCCGCCGACTATCGCCGCCGCTTCTGGCTGCACCTCCTGCGCAACATGCTCTGGAAGGCCGTGATTCGAGTGGGTGCCGGCTATTTCGAGCGCACGAGTGGATTCTTTCTCGTCGGCGCTGGCGCGAGCGGCGCAGACTTGCGCGCGTTCACCCTCGCCCGCATCGCGACAGCACTTCGCGGCCTGCGCGCTGACGCCGATCCCGTTTCCCTCTTATGACTCCGTCCAACTTCTCCCGCTCATCGCGCCCGGAGCCATTCGTCGGCACGTGGCTGTCGCTCGGCTCGCCCGTCGTCGCTGAACTTGCCGCGCTCTCCGGTTTCGATTGGCTCCTCTTCGATCTCGAACACGGCGCCGGCTCCGAGGCCACGCTCCTCGCCAATCTCCAAGCGATCCGCGGCACACCCGCCCTGCCGATCGTGCGCGTTGGCGCGCCGCATCCCGACCTCATTTTGCACGCCTTAGACTGGGGCGCCGCCGGCATCATGGTGCCGCACATCGAGTCGGCCGATCAGGCGCGCGCCTGCCTGCAGGCGATGCACTATCCGCCGCGCGGTCGCCGCGGCCTGTCGCGCTCGGCCCGCGCCTACGACTACGGCTTGCGCCCAACCGACGCCGTTCCGCCACCGCTCCTCTTCGCCCAGATCGAATCCCTCGCCGGCATCGAACACGTCGACGCCATCGCCGCCGTCGAGGGTGTCGATGTGCTCTTCGTCGGCCCCGCCGATCTCGGGCACGATCTCTCCGCCCACGGCAACGGCCACGCCCCGCCCTTCGCGGATTGCCTGGCGCGCGTCGTCACGGCCGCCCGCGCCGCCGGCAAACACCCCGGCATTCTTGTGCGCGATTCCGCCGATCTCCCGTCGCTCGTTGCCCAGGGCTTTACGCACATCGCCCTCGATTCCGACGTCGCCATTTTGCGTCAACGTTACCGGCACCTCCTGCAACACGCCCGCCACGTCGATCGTCCGGTCCCCGCTCCCATCCACTGAGCATACCCGCCCTCACGCTACCTCGACCGCCGGCCGGCAAAACGCTCCCGAGCAGCCGGGCCAGTTCATGGGCAGCGCCCAGAATTTTACCGGCTGCGGCAACGAGAAACCTTCGGCCGGAAATTTGAGTTCCTCGACCACCCAGATGCCCGACCCGAGCAAGATCGTGTGCGTTGAAGAGTTTCCTGAGAAACGTCGCGGCCCATCACGGGCTCAGTCCAATGTGCTTCCAATAGTAGACTAATCTACCCGGAGGTAGGAGCCTGCTTGCGGGCGACTCAGGACGTGGGCAGTCGGTAAAATGTAAAATCGCCCGCCAGCAGGCTCCTACAAAAACCGGTGTTCGTCTCATCTTGAACGCGCATGGGAACAAGCGTGGCGGCGCTGTTGGAACAAGCGTGGCGGAGCTGTTGGAAAAACGTGGTGGGTGATCGGCACGTTCGACTGCGGCCACCGACGGACCCGTATCAGGTATTATGATCGGCGCGGTAGCGGGCACGAATGATCTCCCGGGGCGGACGAGGGTCGCGCGGCAGCGCGATAGAACCGATCACAGGCTCCAGCCCGGCAAAGGGATTCCCCGGGCGCAGCTTTGATGCCGTGAGCAAACACGTTCTGCGTCGCGCGGCGGCGGCCGGGCTTCCGTGGGCCTGACCAGGGTCGCGGCGGGTATAAAGCGAACAGTGTTCGCGTCGGCTGCGGAGACAAGACGGCAAGCGACGATGGCCGCCTGCGCTGCGCGAGGGCGCGCTACGCCAAATAGGTCCGCAGGCTCGCGTCGAGTGATGCGAGTTGCGTGGTGTCGACCAAGCCCAGCGTTCCGCGCAGGCGGCGTTTGCTCACTTGGCGCAGGCCGGGCACCACGGCGAAACTTTCCTTGCCGGCAAAGATGCCGACCCGCACCCGCAAGGGGAGGATCTCCGGGGCGAGGCTGGAAGTGGGAACCACGACGACTGTGTCGAGGGTGGCGTTGTGCACATCGCCCGAAACAATGACAGCGGGCCGCACCTTTCCCATTTCTGGAGGATGGGCATCACTCAGGTCCACCCAGACGACGGTGCCGCGTTTCATGACGCCGATTTGGCGGGCGCATCTGCCAGCGGAGCTGACGCCCATTCCGCCAACGCGGCCTGCTCTTCGGGATGGGCGACCAACAACGCTTGATAGGCTGCGGCTGCGGCGAGTTGCTCACGTTGGCTGTGTTCCCGCTCGATCAAGGCGCGGACAAACGCGATCGGACTTTGCTCCGGAGCCTTCAACGCACCGACCTTTTCCTGGAGGTCTGCATCCAATTCAATGGTCGTCGTAGGCATGGTAGAAACGGTAGTGCGCCGACTGATTGGGTCAAGCGGGCGGACGGAGGGGCGCGATCCGAGCGTTCAAGGAGGGCGGCTACTTTTCGGCGGTTAGAAACAGCCGCTCCGTTAGGAGCGACTCAATCGGCTGACAGTCGCGCTCACGGCGGCGACGGCGTCGTCGATTTCGGCCATCGTCGTTTCTTTCCCCACGTGAAAACCGCACCATCTGCCGCGACGCGGCCCTCTCCGGCTTTATCGCGCGGACGACGTGGGAGGGCTCGTCGGAATCGGCGAGGCAGGCGGAGCCGGCGGAGGCGCAGATGCCGGCTTGGTCGAGGAGCAGGAGCAACGCCTCGGATTCGATGCCGGGGAAGACGATTTCGCGGGCGGAGGCGCCGAGGAGGGCGGCGACGTGCCCGCGCGCTGCTTCGATCACGCTCTTCAGCGCGGATCCGAAGGCGTAGCTGCTGCTGGGATTGCCCCAGCGCTCGGTGAGAAATGGGAGCATGGTCTCGAACACTTCCGGCGGGAGCGCCGTGGTGGCGTGGTGGTCGAGGGAGATCATGCGTACGGCGGAGCGTTGCCGGCGGGGGCACGCGAATCGCCGCAAACGAGGGGCGGGACGAATTCGAATGACGGCGGCTGGGAAACTCTCGCTTCGTTGGGGGGCACACGCCGCGGCGGATTCCCCGGGGGAAGACCGCCCGCTTGACGCAGCGGACTAAGCGGACTAACTCCGGCGGATGAAATCGGTCAACGTCCACGAGGCCAAGACGCAGTTCTCCGGGTTGCTCGCGGAGATCGAGGAAAAGGGCGCGGGCTTTGTGATTTGCCGGAATGGCGAACCGGTCGCCGACCTCGTGCCGCATCGAAGAGTTGTCTCGATGGCGGCGGACCCTAAGTTGGGCGCAATCACGCTGCACTATGATCCGACCGAAGGCGCGGGCGAAGAGGACTGGCCGTCCGAATTTCGATGATCCTCGATACCTGCACCCTGATCTTCTTGGCTATGGGCGACGCGAGGCTTTCGCGGGCGGCGCGGACGCAACTGAGCCGCGCACCGGTGCGCTGGTATTGTGCGATCAGTGCGTTCGAAGTGGCGCTTAAGTATCGTCAAGGGAAGCTGGAGTTGCCGATAGAGCCGTTACCCTGGCTCCGCGCGCTCGCGGAGCGTTATGCGCTATCGGAATTGGCGCTCGATGCGGCGTTGTGCGCGCGGGCAGCGGGATTGCCGAATCACCATCGCGATCCGTTCGATCGCTTCATCATCGCCGCGGCCTTAGACAGGAACCTGCCGGTGGTGACGGTTGACCGGCAGTTCTCCGCGTATGGCGTGACGGTCGTGGCTTGAGTGAGGCGAAGGGTGCCGGTCCAAGATCAAGTATTATGATCGGCAAGGTAGCGGGCACGAATGATCTCCCGGGGCGGACGAGGGTCGCGCGGCAGTGCGAGAGAACCGATCATAGGCTCCAGCCCGGCGAAGGGATTCCCCGATGCTGGTTTGATGCCGTGAGCAAACACGTTCTGCGTCGCGCGGCGGGTGGCCGGGCTTCCGTGGGCGGGTTTTGGTCACGGTCGGCAGGTCGCGAACGAAACCGGCGAATGCCTGCGGGACATGCGGCAAGCGACGAATGCTCGCCGATCCGGAGATGCCGCCTGCCGTCGGAATCCCTGATTGCGCATTGTCCGAAGAGCCCCATCTTGCCCCCGAGCAACTCGACGCTTTGAAGCTCACGCTCACCGCGGTTTTCGAGCCGGCCTCGGAGGGCGGCTACACCTGCCATTTCGAGGAATTCCCCGAGATTTTTTCTGAAGGCGAAACGATGCAGGAAGCGCGGACCAACCTCGCGGATGCGCTGAAGCTGGTGACCGAGTATCACCGCGACGAGGCGCGCAGCCGGGCGTCGGCCTCCGCCGTGCGGGAATCGCATCTGATGGTCGCGTCGTGAAACGGCTCGACGTCGAGCGACACCTCCGGGCGCACGGCTGTCATTTCGTCCGTGAAGGTGGTGGGCACACCCTCTGGAGAAATCCGGCCAACAGAAAGGTCGCACCCCTGCCGAGACATCGCGAAGTCAAGGAGGGCCCGTGCGCTCACTCTGCCGATAGTTGGAGATTCCGCGACCGTAGCCTGCGCAGAGACGGACGTGAGCGCCGAAGCGTGCCCACTCCACGATCGACCGCTGTCACGTTTTGCGCGATGTCAGCGGCGGTTGTGCCCCGCCCACGTGAAAACCGCACCATCTGCCGCGACGCGGCCCTCTCAGGCTTCATTGCGCGGAGGACGTGGGACGGCTCGTCGGAATCGGCGAGGCAGGCGAGGCAGGCGGAGGCAGACGGAGCCGGCGGAGGCGCAGATGCCGGCTTGGTCGAGAAGTAGGAGCAACGCCTCGGACTCGATTCCGGGGAAGGTGAGGTCCGTGGTGTTGGGCAGGCGCTGCGTGACGTGGCCGCGGGCCTCTTCGATCACGCTCTTCAGCGAGGATCTGAAGGCGTAGCTGCTACTGGGATTGCCCCAGCGCTCGGTGAGAAATGGGAGCATGGTCTCGAACACTTCCGGCCGGAGCGGCGTGGTGGCGTGGTGGTTGAGGTAGATCATGCGCACGGCGGAGCGTTGCGGGCGCTGGTGCGCGAATCGCCGCGAAAGAAGGGCGGGACGAATTCGAATGACGGCGGCTGGGAAACCGCCGCTCCGAGGGGAGGGCAAAAAAAGCCGCACGTTAACACGTGCGGCTACGGGGAGGACCCCTCGCTTACGCTCGCGGCTACGCGAGGAGCGAGGAGGTCAGTCGCGGTAGTCCAGGGGCGGCTTGCGGGTGCCGATCATGGCTTCGTAATGGAAATCGGGGCCGCGGCGTTGGACGAATTCGGCTTTCGCTTTCTTGAGCAGTTCGGGCTGCGTGAAAAGATCGACGCCGGTGAGGGCGAGGGTCTTGGCGGCGACGATCATGCCTTTGAGGCCGATGGTGGTGCCGCCGGCGGCGACGGCTTGCCAGCTGTGTGAGGGCGTGCCGGGAACCCAAGTCGCGGCATTCATCCCGACGGTGGGCGTGGTCCAGCTCACATCGGAGACGTCGGTGGAGCCGCCGCCGGAGCTGGCGGACTTCGGGTCGAAGGGCATGACGAGTGCGGCGGTCTCGACGGCGGGGGCTTTGCCAAAGAGGGTTTGGCCGATCTTGGCGGCGAAGGCTTTTTCTTCGTCCGTGTAGGCGACGCCGCCGACCGTCTCGAGGTTGGCATGCATGGCGCGGGCGAGGGTTTCGTTGCCGAGGAGTTCATAGACGCCGCCGGTGATTTCCCATTCGACGGTGGTGCCGGTGCCGAGCGCGGCGCCTTGGGCGGCTTTCGTGACGCGATCCCAGACCTCGGTGACGATTTGTCGGCTCGGGCTGCGGACGTAATAGTAGGATTCGGCGAAGGCAGGGACGACGTTGGGGGCCTCGCCGCCTTTCGTGATGACATAGTGGATGCGCGTGGTGTCAGGCACGTGTTCGCGCATCATGTTAACCATATGATTCATGCCCTCGACGCCATCGAGGGCGGAGCGGCCGCGTTCGGGTGAGGCGGCGGCGTGGGCGGCGACCCCGCGGAAGCGGAACTTGCCGGAGATATTGGCGAGAGAGCTAGAGAGGCGGACGGCGTTGCGGTCGCCGGCGTGCCAGTGCATGACGGCGTCGACGTCGTTGAAGAGGCCGGCGCGCACCATGTAAACTTTGCCGGAGCCGCCTTCCTCGGCCGGCGTGCCGTAGACGCGGAGGGTGCCCTTCTGGCCGGTGGCTTGGAGCCAGTTTTTCAACGTGATGGCGGCGTGCGTGGAGGCGGCGCCGAAGAGGTGGTGGCCGCAGGCGTGGCCGGCGTTGACCTCGGGGCGCGCTTTTTTCTCGGGGTCGGCGGTTTGCGATACGCCGGGGAGTGCGTCGTATTCGGCGAGGATGCCGATGACGGGTGAGCCGCTGCCGTAGCTAGCGACGAAGGCGGTAGGCATAGCGGCGACGCCGGCTTGGACGGTGAAGCCGGCGGAGCGGAGGGTCGCCTGAAGGAGAGCGGAGCTTTGGGTTTCTTTGTAGCCGATCTCGGCGTAGCCCCAGATCTTCAGCGCGATGTCTTCGTAGGTTTGGCGCGTGGCGTCGATTTGGGCGGTGAGCTCGGGCTTGGTTTTTTGCGCGTGGGCGGAAGGCAGGAAGCAGCCGAGTGCGAAGAGCGGAGAGCTGAGCGCGAGAAGGCGGAGCGATTTTTTCATGATGGGCGTTAGGAAAATTGCGTGCGGAGGAGGGCGCTGCCGGGCGGGTCAGAGACCCTGCCCTACCTCATTGGTAGAGGGCGTTGAAGAGGAGTTTGAAGGTGCCGTGGGTCTGGGCGCGGAAGGTGATCTCGGGGGCGAAAACGAGAAGTTTTCCGTTGTTCGCAAAGGGAGCTTCAAAGGCGGCGATGCCGTCGCGGAGGTAGTGTTGGCCCCAGGCCCAGCCACTGCGGAGCGGCTTGGCGTTCGGGAACCACGCGAGCGGACGCAGGCCTTTGGCGACGGCGTCGGGGGCGAGTTTGAACACCAGGCTGGCGTCGAAATAGATGTCGGCCTCGGCAGGCATCCCACGGGTCGCGGCGGCGGTGGGGTCGAGGGCAACGCGAAGGAGGCTGCCGGGAATGTAATATTTTTCGCCGGGGAGCGGGCGTTCGCGGCCGTCTTTGCCGAGTTCGGTGAGGGCGTTGCGGACAGGGAGGCGGAGGTGATAAGCGAGATTCGCGCTCGTGCCGACCGTGACGATGGTGCCCCCGGCATCGAGGAAGGCGCGGAGGGCGGGGACGGTTTTGTCGGGGGTGAATTTTCCGAGGCGACCGCGGTATTCGGCGGGCATTTCCTCGGCGGTGGGCTCTTTAACCGTGAAGGCTTCCGTGCCGGCATCGGTGATGGGCGCGTTGGGGCGCGGGATGGCCCCGGAGGGGAAAATAATGACGTCGTAGTTTTCGCGGAGTTTGCCGGCATCGAGGTCGGCGGGGTAAACGACGGTGTGGGCGAAGCCGTATTGTTCGAGGAGCCAGCGCGTCCAGCCGGACGGCATGGAGCCGCCGTAGCGGTCCCAGAGGGCGATGCGGGCGGGGGTGATTGTTTTTGCGTCGGTGGGCGCGCGGTCGGCGGAGCGCGCGGTCACGCCGAGGTCGGCGGATTTTTCGAGGGTGGCGCGGGCGGACGCGGGGATGAAAAAATCTCCGGTGGCGGGGGAAGTGGAAACGGCGATACCGCTGGCGAGGAGGCGATTGACGAGGGTGAAGGCGTTGTTGGCGGAGCGGCTCACGAGCCAGCCGGCGTCGGCGTCGGGGAGTGTCGCGGCGGGCGGTGACTGAAGTTCGCCGTAGGGGAGTGGGGTGAAGGGGCCGTCGAAGGCATCAAGGATGCGGTCGAATTTCACGCCCATCTCGAAGGCGAGGGTCCAGCCGGCGGAGTCGTAGGGTTTGGTCGGGGCGGCGCCTTCAAAGGCGAAATCGTTGGGGTGCTCCTGCGGTTCGAACATATCCAGAACGTGGGGACGGAAGGCCTGCGCTGTTTTTACGACGTAGGAGCCCGCGGGATATTCTTTCCCGGCGACGGTGAAGTCGGCGCTGGCGCGGTGGATCGCGACGCCGGATTTCACGAGGGCGTTGATGAATTTTACGGCGGTAGGGAAATCGGGTTGATCGGCGGAAACCAGATAGCCGCGCGGGTCGCGGAGTTCGGGCTTCTTCATCACTTCATGGTAGTACTTTGAGGGGATGCGGCGGTCGTTGGGTGAGACGAAACGGCTGGTCTCTTCGGAAGACTCGGCCGCGCGGGCGGGTGGAGGGTTGTCGCGGAGGTGGGCGGCTTTGATCGCCTCGATGCGGCTGGGATAGGGTGTCCAGGTGTCGCGGCTGCCGCGATCGATGGAGTTTTTCCCCATGCGCCACGTATTGAAGAGGAGGTAGTCGCGCTGGCGCGCGGCGTAGTCGAGGACGGCGTAGTTGAGTGAAAGGGAATAGGCGATGGACTGGGCGTAGTGCCATTTCTGCGGGGTGACGGGGAAGGGCGTGGCGGAGGTGGGGAGCTGGCGCGAGGGGACGAGGGGAACCTCCATCGGTGTGGGGCTGCCAATGGTCTCGGTAAGTAGACCGAGCATGTTGTGAAAATACGTCGTGGTGCGGAGGCCGCCGTTCCACCACGTGGAGAAGACGGAGCCGGAGCGTTGGGTGTAGCCGGGTTTGCCCTCAACATTCAGGCGGGTGTTCATGGCGGAGCCGACGGAGTCGAGGCCGGTGACGAGAATGGGATCGTAAACGTAATTGAAGGGATCGCGGTAGGGCGGGCCGGCGACGACGGCTCCGGCGGGGGCGGTCTGGTGGTGATTGTAGACGATCTGCGGGAGCCATTCGAGGTAGAGCTGGCGGCTCATGTTCGTGGACTCGCTCATGTTGTTCATGAAGAAGTCGCGGTTATTGTCGTGGCCGATGTATTTTTGGTAGAGGCGCGGGAGCGCGTCGACGATGCGTTTGGCGGGTTCGGGGCGGCGCAGATACCACGAGGAAACGAGTTCCTGGCCGTCGGGGTTGGCGTGGGTGAAGAGGATGATGCACTGGTCGAGGATGCGGAGCGTCTCGGCGTCGGTGCGGCTGGTGAAATTCCAGAGCGTCTCGATGAGCTGGTGGGCACCGAGGGTTTCGGTGGCGTGGAGGCCGCCGTCGATCCAGACGACGGCGCGGCCTTCGGCGGCGAGGGCGCGGGCCTCGTTCTCGGAGAGACCCTCGGCGCGCGCGAGGCGTTGGGAGATGGCGCGGTAGTGCTCGAGCTTCGCGAGGTTGGCGGGGGAGGTGCAGACGACCATCCACTGGGTGCGACCTTCCTCGGTTTTTCCGATATCGACGAGGCGGAGGCGATCGGAGGCGGCGGTGAGTGTTTTGAAATACGCCTCGGTCTGCGTGTAGGTCGCCAGGTGGTAGTCGTCGCCGATGGTGAAGCCGAAATGCTCCTTCGGCGTGGGGAGGGGCGCGGTCGCGGCGCGGGTGAGAGCGAGGGACGCGGAGAGGAGGGCGAGGGTGGCCGTGACGAGGCGGAGGGGGCGGAGCATAGCGACGAGGAGGGGACGGGGACCGGGAAGGGAGAAAGATTAAGAGAAAGACGAAAGAGAAAGAGGGGCGGAGAGAACGATGACGAGAACGAGGAACGAGAACGATTTTCCGGAGAGGGACAAAGACGCAGCGCCACGGGGAGGTGGCGCTGCGGGGTGGGAACGGGCGGGCGGACTGAAGTCCGCCCTCATCAGAGTTGTTTGGTGAGCTCGATGGTCCAGGTGCGGCCTTGGTAGAGGCTGCCGTGCACGGAGGCGGAAACGCCCGTTGCGCCGGAGACGAGGGGCGGTTCCTGGTCGGCGAGATTGACGACGCCGAGGCGGATCGAGCTATGGCGAAGGAGGCGCGGGGCTTCTTGCTTGAAGCGGTAGCCGAGCGACGCGTTGCAGGAGACGACGTCGCGCACGACGTAGCGGTAAAGGTAGGTGCCGCTGTCGAATTGTTTCGAGATGTACTGCGGGGAGCCGAGCAAGGCGTAGTTGGCGGCGGTGACGGTGGCGGTGTCGGCGTAACTGCCGGTATAATACGCGCTGAAGCCGACGTTCCAATTGCCTTTGCGCCAGTTGATGGCGTTCGTGCCGCGCCAACGGGTGGTGCCATCGGTGTTGAGGCGTTCGATGAAGGCGGGGGCGGAGCCGGGGACGTCGCGCAGTTGGTAGGTGCGGATCATGTACGACCAGTCGGCGTTGAAGGCGAACCGGCCGATGGGGAGGTTCGGGGTTTGATAATTGAGACTGAGGTCGACGCCGCTGGCGTAGCCCTTGGCGAGGTTTTGGAACTGGATGTTGCGGGACTCAATGAGACCGACGACCGGGGCCTGTTGGGCGGGGGGGCGCGTGGCGTTGTAGGTGGCAAAGGTAGCGCTGTCGGCGGCAGTCGGGGCGAAGCGCTTGATGCCGGGGTCGCCTTGGTAGTTGGCGGTGCCGGAACCGAGGTCGATTTGAGCAATGGTCTTGCCGGCGGCGAGCTGGGCCTGGGTGTAGGCGTTGAGTTTCGCGGCGTCGCTGTTGACGAGCTGGGCATCGGAGTAGCTGCCGATGACGTTGGACTGGTCGATTTGCCAGTAGTCAGCCGTGATGGAGAGGCCCTTCACCTTGGGCACTTCCAAGGCGAGGCCGATGCTCCTGCCGATGGAAGTGACGGGTTTGAGCGCGAGGTTGCCGGTGGAGAAGCGCTTCATGATATAGGTGCCGTTGCCGACGGTCTGGGTGCGGTAGGCGTCAGTGGAACCGGGGGCGCTGTCGACGATGAAGCGGGTCGGAGCGTAGAGGGTGGGCAAATTGGGGGCGGAGAAACCCTCGTTGAAGGACGCGCGCACCATGAGGCCGTCGTAAGGTTTCCAATTCAGGCCGGCCTTGGGGCGGGTGGTTGTGCCGAAGTCGCTGTAGTTTTCATAGCGGGCCGAGCCCGTGAGCTCGAGCGAGTAGAGCAGCGGAATTTTCCGCTGGGGGGCGAAGACGGGGATGATCGTTTCGACGTAGCCGCTGTAAACGATGCGGTTGCCGGTGGAGTTGGGGGCGTAGGAGGCGACGAGGTAATCGTTGTCGTCGACGTTGAGGCCGACGCCGGAGGGATTGCTACCGACGTAGGCGGGGCGCAGATCGAGATATTGCTCGTGGCGGTATTCGGCGCCGGTCGCGAGGGAGACGGTGTTGCCCCAGTAGTGGAAGATCGGGCCGGAGGCGCGGGCATCGAGGCTGGTGATCGCACTGAAACCGTCGTGGCGCCATTTTTGCACGAAGGTATCGAGGACGGACTGCGGGTTGGTGTAGGGCTGGTCGGGGACGAGGGCGTTGCCCGCGACTTTGAAGGTGTAGCCGAAGGGATTGAAGGCGGTGGTGTCGGTGCGCAGGAGGGCTTTTTGGAAGAGAGACTCGCGCGCGGCGTTGTTGGAGACGTCACCGGTGTAGGCGCGGGTGTAGAGGGCGGCGGATTCCCAGGTCCAGTCGTTCAGGATCTTACCGCGCAGGCCGGCGACGCCGCGGTAGACGCCGGAGTTTACCTCGACGGATTCGGTGCCGAGATCCTTCAGGAGGACGGAGACGAGGGTGGTGGCCTGCGGGGTGCCGGTGAGGCGAGGCGTGCCGTCGGCATTGGGTGCGCCGGTGGCGCTGTAGAAGCGGGAGCCGTAAGGGTTGAACGGATTGTCGATGCTGATGGGCGCGAACTGGTCGGAGCCCGGGGCGTTGATCTGAATGGGCTGGCGCTGGAGGTTGGATTTCGAGTGGTAGAGGGAGAAATCGCCGAAGGCGGTGATGCGGTCGGTGAGGTCATACTCGACGTTAGTGAACCAGTTTTTACGGTCCGATTTACTCTGGCCGGTGTTTTGATACTGGTTGAGATTGGTGAAGAACTCCGGATTGGCCGCGCGGTTCGTCGTCGGAGAAACCGTGGTGAAGGTGAGCGCGCCGTTGAGCGGGCGGAAGAAGTTGGCCGTGGTTGCTGTGCCGATACGGAACGAGGGATAAATACTGACCGCGGAGCGTCCGTCGAAGGAACCGCCGAGGGCGTTGAAGCCGGCGGGAGCTTGGGCGGTGTGATCGGCGTTGCGGGTGTAGGAGCGGCTGCTGTAGGGGATCGCGTCGCGCTGGAGAAAATCGAAGGTGGAGAGCCAACGGCCTTTGCCGCCGGCGAATTCGCGGCCGGAGGTCAGAGTCGCCTGGAGGTTGCGCCCGTCACCGTGTTCCGGGACGCCCCAGCGATAGCGCAGCTCGGTGCCGCGGAGATCGCGGCGGGAAATGTAGTTGATGACGCCGGCGACGGCATCGGAACCGTAGATGGCGGAAGCGCCGTCGCGGAGGATGTCGATGCGCTCAATGCCCTGGGTGGGGAGCTGGTTGACGTTGGCGTAGAAGGCGGGGACGCCGCCGTCGTTGGAGGTGACGGGGTGCGGGGCGAGGCGGCGGCCGTTGAGGAGGACGAGCGTGTTGCCGGCGCCGATACCGCGGAGGTTGACGTTGGCGTTGTCGCCGCGGGAGTTGGCGCCGCCGTTTTGGGATTCGTTGAGCGGGATATTCGTCACCTGCGGGAGGGCGGTGAGCATCTCAACGGGCGTGAGGGCATTGCGGATCTCGATCTGCTCGATGTTGAAAACGGTGACGGGGAGGACCCTTTCTTGATCGAGGCGCTTAATATTGGTGCCGGTGACGGAGAAGGCCTCGAGTTTCAGGACGTCCTCTTTGGCGTCTTTTTTCTCGGCGGTGGCAGGGGAGGGAGCGGGCGCGGTCTGGGCGGGCAGTGTCGCCGTGGTGAGTGCGGTCAGGAGGCAGAGCAGGGCGCTGGTGCCGAGCGAGCGGGTGGGTGTGGTCGTCATAGAGGTTGGAAGCATCTCCAATATAGAGAGCCTGTTTGGTTGGTATTGTCAGGTGGACCGGTTTTTTTGAGGGCCAATTATGACACGTGCAAGCTTTCGGAGGTTGGGTGCGAGACGATCCTGGAAATTTCGCGCTCACGCGTGAAAGGGCTCCACCCGTTACCTGCCCACTCCACGTCTTGTCATCGCGACGGACGAAGCGACGTGGCGCTCCATCTAGAATTTGAGCTGCCTTGCCACGCCCTCGTTCCGCGGGCTCGCGATGATAAACAAGACGGTGAAGCAGTTCCCAGGCGGTGTCGCCGAGCCAGAAAAACGGCTGCGCGTCGCTGACCAGCGTGTCCGCCCGTGGCCACCGCGCGGTAGGAAACATTCACGGTCCATCGCGGCGTCCGCTCCCTCGTCCGGAGCTCACCACTGCAACCGGTCTGGTGCCCATCCGAGTTTTTGTGCGACCTGTGTCGTCCACGACCAAGCCTCGCGATTGCTCTGGGTCCATTTTACAGGCTGGCGTTCGGCGGCCAGCGCGGCGGCCTGGGGCACATCTAGGAAACGGAGCACGTTGAGATAATCGGGGCCGGCCATGTGGGACGCGGGCGGAGCGATCAACTCGACCGAGGCCAGGCCGTCGATGAAGAGCGAGGCGTAGAGGGCGTTGATGGCCTGGTCGCGCGTGCCGACGAGCTGGATCGGCGTGTCACCAAAAAGCGGATGCGTGCGCAGCGCGGCGACGGCCCGGCGGATATCCCACACGCGCATGCCGTCCATGGTTTGGCCGAGGAGTTGGTAGCGACGGCGCACTTCGTTTTGGTCGGCGGCAGCGAGCGACGAGGTGGTCGGGCCGAGACCGCGCGGGAAGAAATGCACGATCGCGGTGTCGTTCGTGGCGGCTGGAGGGACGGGCGTGGGTTCGTCGCGGTCGCGGACATACAGGACGACGCGTTTCACGGGTGCGCGGTTGGCGGGGCGTTGCACGGTGAATGGAAGGCGGATCGGTCCCTGCGTGATAAAGTCCCACGTCTCGACGTCGCCCGCGCCGTCGCGGCGGGTGAGCGCGAGCGGTTCCTCGGCGGTCGGCCAGCCACGGAAGGATTTTTCGCGCAGCGCCTGCATCCACGCGGTGCGTTGCTGCCCCCATGCGGCGGTGTCGACGGGCAGCGCGGGTGTGGCCATGGCCACGAAGGTCTCGTGGATGGTGGTCGTACGTTCGTCAGTGGGGTGGGCACCCACGGGGAAGACGCGGAGCTGTTTTGGATCAAAGAGTTTTTCGGCGGCGACGGTGATGAGTGTGTCGGGCTCGCCCTTGAGCCAGCGGTTGAACCAGCGGAAGGCCGGCACTTGCAGGTCTTGCGTGTCCTTGTGCGGACCTTCGGTGATGAGCAGGCCGAGCTTGTCGGAGGCTTGGTGCAGCGCGTAGAGCCGCGCGAGTGCGCCGTGGACGCGGAGCACACCGTCGAGGGGGAAGATCGTGTCTTTGTCGGAGTTGGCGAGGAGGAGCGGGCGCGGGGCGAGGAGGGCGGCGAGCTTCGCGTAGTCCCAGCGATAGGTATTCACCATGAACATACAGTCGCAGTGGCCTTTGACGGTGCCGTCGATCACGTGGTTGTGGAGATCGGTGATGCCGGCGACGGGCACGGCGACCTTGATGCGGTCGTCGAGTGCGGCGGTGTACCACGTGTAGGCGCCGCCACCGGAGCGACCGGTCATGCCGATCTTCTCGGGATCGACCTCGGGGCGCGACTGGAGGTAGTCGAGTGCGCGGATGCCGTTCCACGCCTCCACACCAGCGGGCGTGTAGCCGCGGGAGTTCCACCAAAACTGACCGAAGCGTCGCGTGCCGTGATGCACACCCTCGAGTTCGCCCAGTTGGATGGTGTCGATGGCGAGGCAGACGTAGCCGTGACGCGCGAACCATGCGCCATGGTGCTGATAGCCAGTTTTGTTTCCGAGGCTCGCTGGGCCGTCTTTCACAATCGCGTGGCCGCAGACGTAGAGGATGGCGGGCGCACGGCCCTTCAGATTTTTCGGGATATAGAGATTGGCCGTTACATAGAGACCAGGCAGCGATTGAAAATGTAGTTTTTCGACAACGAACTCCGCGTGTTCGACGCGTCCGGTGAGGGTGGGTTTGAGGTCGGTCTTCGCGGGGCGGGGCGACAGACCGAGCATTTCGAAAAGTTCTTCGCGATACTGCGCGCGACGGTCGGTCCAGTCGGGGAGCGTCTTCACAGCGGCGAGCGAAGAGGTCGCGAGGCGCTCCGTCTCGACGCGAAAATACTCGGCGAACATCCGGTCGGCGGCGTTGGGTGCGGGGATGGGCGTGGGCGTGGCGGCAAACGTGCTGAGGGCGAGCAGAGGTGCGAGGGCGGCGGCGCCGGTGGTGAGAAGCGCAGTAAAAATGCGGTGGAAAATCGTGCTTGAGTTCATGGCGGGCGAGCGCGGGGAGGGGGCGGAGTGAGGCCAGTTTGAAACATCTCCGGCCTCGGATTGCACGCCCGGTCGAAACTAATCTCACCGCGCACCACTGCCCGGACGTCCGGGCGAAGCGGCCGCCCGTGACGCCGGTGGTTGCCGCGTGATCGGCGACCCCGCGATCGCTGCGAGGAGGCACCGCGCGCCGTCCTTATCTCGAGTTCGTGGCCCGGCAGCTTCGCGATGAGTGGCGGCGCGCGTCCGTTTGCCGCCCCGCGCCCGACGATCGCTGCGTGGCCGCGCCCGCTGCGAGCAACGCGAGGTTCCGTCCCGCTCTTCGAGGCCCCGTCAGCCCGCCATCCACTGCTTGAGTTTCGTGATCAACTCAATCGCTGCGCCCGCAAACACGGCAAAATAAGCCAGCGTCGCGAGCAGCAACCCATACGCCGTCGCCACCGCCGCGCCATCACGCTCCATCATACCGAGCGTGCCAATCACCACGACGAGCGCCGGGAGCGTGTTCGTAAACGGAATCCCGCCCAACGGGAGCAGCAATAACCCGGCGCCCGCGCAGACGAGCAGGCCGTGCAATCGCATGAGCGCCGTCGTGCCCGTGATCCAAGCCCAGCGTGGATGCAGCCGGCGCTCGATCCAGCCGATGAACGTGCTCGCGCCTCCCAGTACGGCGCGAAAAAACTTCGGCGGTAGTTCCACCGCCAGCAACCGTGGCGGCAGCCATGGCGGCCGGCCGATCACGAAGCACGCGCCGAGCACCAGAATCACCGCGCCAAACGGCACTGACAATCCCGGGATCGAAATCGGTGAGCAAAACGGCAGCGCCAGAATCACGATCATCAACCCCGAGGCGCGTCCACCCAGCGTGGTCATGACTTCCCGCACGGTGACTTTTCGTTCGTGAAACTGCGCTGCCAGCGCCCGCAGTTCATGGGAAAGTGTCCACAGTGGATCGGGCCCGGTAGGTGAGGGGAGATTCATCGAACGATGAAACGGTCCCTCAAGTCCCGCGCTTGTTGCCGTAGAGTTCGATGTGCAGCCGGTGCGCATAGCGGTAGCCGCGCGTCTTGCACAATTCCCCGAGCCAACCCGCGCGCCCACGCATCTTGTCCAGCGTCGTCGCTTCGGGCATCAGCAGCACCTTGTGCCGGGGAATCTCGCGGCGCAGCGCGGCGAGCATGTGCTCGAGCTCTTCGATGTCCTCCGGCCGCGAAACGACGAACTTGAATTGATACGGATACTGGTCGACCCATGCGCGCACGACGTCCGGCTGCCACCGCGTGGCCTCGTGTTTTTTTCGCCAAGCGCCGTGCTCCTGCGCATCCGGTGCGGAATTGAGCAACTTTGGCGACAACGAGGCCAGGTCGCACGCAATCCCCTGCGGAGCCACCGTCGCCGCCGTCTCGATGGTAATATGATGTCCGAGCGTTTTGATTTCTTTGGCGAGCAATCGAATATCTTTCGCCACCATCGGCTCACCCCCGGTGAGCACCACATGCCGCGCCGCTTGATGCTTTTGCACTTCCGCGAGAATCTGCGGCACCGAGCGCAGGTCGCCCTCGGGATTCCATGATGCGTAGGGCGTATCGCACCACGCGCACCGCAGATTACACCCGCTCGAGCGCACGAAGACCGATGGCACGCCGGTCAGCTCGCCCTCGCCTTGGATCGAATAAAAAATCTCGGAAATCAGCATGGGAGGCAGTTAACGAGAACGATTACGAGAAAGAGAACGAGCCGGATTTCATCGTTCTAGCAATCGGACTCATGCCGGGTCCCTTTGGTGGGCTTTTCCGGCAGCGCCTCGTTGCTGGCATACACCGTGGGATCCTGCACGCCCGCGAGTGCAAACGCCTCGCGCCGCTCCACGCACGTCCCGCATTTGCCGCAGTGGATCTCGCCGCCTTTATAGCACGACCAGGTCCGCGCGAAATTCACCCCGAGCTTCACGCCCGCCGCCGCGATTTCGCCCTTGGTCATCGTGATAAACGGCCGGAGCAATTTCACCCCCGCATAGGTGCCCAGCCGCATCGCCTCGCCCAGCGCCTGCATGAAATCTTCCCGGCAATCGGGATAGATCGCGTGGTCGCCCCCGTGCGCCGCGATCACGACTCCTTCCGCGCCGACACTCTCCGCAAATCCGCAGGCGATCGACAACATGATCGCATTCCGAAACGGCACGACCGTCCGCTTCATGTTTTCCGCCTCGTAGTGCCCTTCGGGGATTTCGCTCCCGCTCTTCAACAGATCCGACGCGAACAACCGGTCCACAAAGTCCAAGCGCACGGTTTCATGTCGCGCGCCCACGAGCGCCGCGTGCTCCACGGCGAAGGGAATCTCGCAGTGATTGTGCTTCGCCCCGTAGTCGAAACTCAGGACCGCGGCCACGGCACACTCCCGCCGCGCCCAATGGAGCGCGGCCACCGAATCCATCCCGCCAGAACACAGCACAACGACGTTCATGAAAATGAAAGTGAGGGTGAAAGTGCCGCTGAACGCAAGTGACCGCCCTACCTGCTTCCCTTTCACACTCACTTTCTCTTTCACTCCCCCCATGCTCATTTTCCACGATCCGCACTGCGCCGACTACGGCTCCGCGCTGCGCCCCGAGCAGCCGGCCCGCGTCCTCCGTACCGCCGCGCACCTTCACGCGAATCACCCTGCGTGGGAATGGCGGGTGCCGCCGCCCGCGGCTGAAGTGACCGCTGCCGCGCTCCTCCTCACGCACACGCCCGCGCATCTCCAACGCCTCACACAACCCCGCGACTTCGACGCCGACACCCCGTTCTTCGAGCACATCGGCGACCACGCCCGTCGCTCGGTCTCCGCCGCCCTCGCGGCCGCTCGTCACGCGGTCACGCAGCGCACGCCGGTTTTTTCCCTCATGCGGCCGCCCGGCCACCACGCCAGCGCAGGCCAAGCGATGGGCTTCTGTTATTTGAACCAGATCGCGCTCGCGGCCGTTCACGCCGCCTACGATTTCCCGGCCGCCCTCCCTTCCGCCGGCGCTCCCGCCTACGCTCCCGCTGCCATCCCCACCCGTCGTGTGGCCATCTGGGATTTCGACGCCCATCACGGCAACGGCACCGAATCCATTTTTCAGTCCCTCGTCACCTCCGACTCTCCGCTCCGCGATGCACTCTTCTTTGCGTCGGTCCACCAACACCCCGGCTACCCGGGCACCGGCACGCGCGACCTCGGCCCGCGCCTCCGCAACTGGCCCGTCGCCCCCCATACCCCGCGCGCCCAACACATGGCCGCGCTCCGGGCCTCCCTCGACGCCGTCATCGCGTTTCGTCCCGATCTCATGCTCGTTTCCGCCGGCTTCGACGCCTATGCGCGCGATCCGATCACCTCGATGACCCTCGAGCGCGAAGACTTTGCGACTCTCGGCCATTGGCTCGCCACGGCCCGCACCTCGCTCGAAACGCGTCCCATTCCCACCGCCGCGATCCTCGAAGGTGGCTACAGCGACGACCTTCCTTTGTTGATTGAAGCCTTCCTCACAGCATGGGACAAAATCTCATGACCGATCCACGCCGCCCGGCGCACCACCCCGCCGCCTTCCTCGTTTGACGTATGATTTCGCGCTTCCTTCCACTGCCTGTTCGCCGTTTGCTGGGGGTCAAAGTGATCACCCCCCCGCCCGCCTACCAACTCCTTGACCAGCCAGGCTCGCTGACCGCGCTCCTCGCCGCCTTGGATCGCGTCGACGAGGTCTTCCTCGATACCGAGGCGGACAATATGTATCACTACAAGACGCGCGTGTGCCTTTTCCAGCTGCTCGTCGATGGTGAGATTTTTCTCGTCGACGTTCTCGCCCCGGGTCTAAACGTCGCGCCGCTCCTTAAGGTTCTCGCTAAAAAACACCTGGTGATGCACGGCAGTGATTTCGATCTCCGCCTCCTCCACGATCTCTGTGGTTTCCGGCCGGCAAGTATCTTCGATACCATGCTCGCCGCCCAGCTCCTCGGCCGCCAACGCATCGGTCTCGCCGGGCTCCTCGAAGAACACTTCGGCGTCGCCGTCGATAAGTCCGGCCAGAAAGCCAATTGGTCCCAGCGCCCCATCACGCCGAAACTTCTCAACTACGCCGCCCTCGACGTCTGGCATCTCCCCGCCCTGCGCGACATTCTCAAACGCGACCTGAAAAAGCACGGCCGCCTCGACTGGCTGGATCAACAATGTCGCGCTCAGATCGAGTCCGGTGCCACCGGCTTCGCTCCGGCCACCGACATCGACTGGCGCATCGGCCGCAGTGAACGCCTCCGCGGCGCCGGCCTCGGCGTCCTCCACGCCATCTGGCACTGGCGCGAAAATCAAGCGCAGCGCCTCGACACCCCTCCTTTCAAAGTGTGCGGCAACGTCCTCGTGCTCCAAATCGCCGAAGCCGCCGACCAAGGCGACTCCGAGGCCTCGATCCTCGAGCGCGTCAATCTCGGTAAACGCCACGACCGCCTCATTGGCTCCCTGTCCGCTGCCCTGCGTGAAGGTCTCGCCCGCGACCCGAAGACCCTTCCTCGCCGTCCCGGTCGCGATCCCAGCCATCTCTCCCTCTCGCAAGCCGAGGTCGAGCGGCAAGACCGGATCAAAACCGATCGTGACCGAGTCGCCGAAAAGCTCGGCATCGAAAATACCCTGATTGCGAACCGCTCCCAGCTCGCCCAAATCGCCCGCGCACCCGAGAAAATCGATAACCATCTCCTCCCGTGGCAGGCCGCGCTGCTCCGCGACGAACCGTCGCTAAAATCGCGAATCTAGGTCTCGACTTCGGGTGGCCCCTCGGCTTTCCCGAAAACGCGCCGCCCTAAATCTTACGAAACTTCCGCCGCCCATCTGCGTCCCATCCACCGCCTTTAACGCCCTCCCCATGAAATCGAAACTCCTGCTCTCCGCCGCCCTTGCCGCCCTCCTCTTCACCTCCGGTTGCGCGACCCGCACCACCGCCAGCGGCGGACGCGAGACCAACATCCTCGGCGGTGCCCTGACTGTTTCTACGAACTCCTTTGAGCCCACTAATTCCGCCACGCTCGATGTCGATACGTCGAAACTCGTGAGCAAGGGCGACCCCTCTGGTAAGAAGACCACCCTTTTCTGGGGGCTGATCACCCTCCACGACTATTGAGTGGGAGGGCGACCGCCTCCGGTCGCTTTTTATTCGCCCTCTCCACCCCGCCGGTTCCCACCCGCGGGGTTTTTCTTTGCCCCCGTCCGTCCCTTGCTCCGAGCTTCGCGGTCATTCGTGTCTCCGCCTGCCGAAAATGCCAACATTGCGCGCCATCTCGCCCTCATGGCCGCCGCGCACCCGACCCGCGCCGCGCTGAAGATTCCCCGCGGTCGTACGCGTGCCGGTGACATCGACTACCTGTCCCTCTCGTTTGCCGAACTCGACGTCGAAGTCTCCGCGTGGAAGGTCCGCCTCGCTGCCGCCGGCATCGCTCGTGGGGACCGGACCCTCCTGCTGGTGCGCCAAGGCCTCCCGCTCATCGCCTCAGCGTTTGCCCTCTTCCGCCTCGGCGCCGTGCCCGTGGTGATCGATCCCGGCATGGGCCTGAAAAATTTTCTCGCCTGTGTCGCCCGCTCCCGGCCCACCGCGCTCGTCGGCATCCCCTTCGCGCAGATCCTTAGTCGTCTCTTCCGGCCCTTCTTCCGCACGGTGCGCACCCGCGTCACCGCGAGCGGCTCCCTCACCGCCCGCCGTTCGTCGGGGTCTGAAATCGTAAATCTTAAATCTGAAATCGTAAATTCATCCCCCGCCGAACTCGCCGCCGTCTTGTTCACCTCGGGCTCCACCGGCGCACCCAAGGGCGTCTGCTACGAACACGGCATGTTCGCTGCCCAAGTCCGCCTCATCCGCGAGACCTACGCGATCGAGCCCGGCGAAATCGACCTTCCTCTCCTCCCTATCTTCGCTCTCTTCAACCCCGCGCTGGGCATGACGACCATCGTCCCCGAGATCGACCCTCGCCGCCCCGCCGAGGTCGACCCCGCGAAAATCGTCCAAGCCATCCGCCAAGAAAACGTCACCAATTCCTTCGGCTCCCCCACGCTCTGGCGCAAAATTGGGGAGCACTGCGTCGCCGAAAAAATCACGCTGCCAACCCTCCGCCGCGTGCTCTGCGCCGGTGCCCCCGTGCCCGCCGCCCTCTGGAAATCGTCCTCCGCCTTTCTCCCTCACGGCCAACTCCACAGCCCCTACGGTGCCACCGAAGCCTTGCCGGTCGCCTCCGTTTCCTCCCGAGAAATCGATCCCACCACAACCCGCGGCGCCTGCGTCGGCCGTCCCATCTCCGGTATCGACGTCCGCATTATCGCCGTCATCGACGGCCCCGTCGCCACCCTCGCCGACACCCGCGAGCTCCCCCGCGGCGAAATCGGCGAAATGATTGTGCGCGGCCCGGTCGTCACCCAATCCTACGACGCCCTGCCCGCCGCCACCGCCGCCGCCAAAATCTCCGACACTTCCGTCGCTCAGCTTTCCGTCGCCCAACCCTCTGCGCTCAACCCGCAGCTCGGGGGTACCGGCGCCGTTTGGCATCGCATGGGCGACTGCGGCTACCTCGATGCCGACGGTCGTCTGTGGTTCGTTGGACGCAAAGTCGAGCGAGTCGAAACGCAGCAGGGCGCACTCCACACCGAGCCTTGCGAGCAGGTGTTTAGATGCCACCCCCGGGTCACCCGCTGCGCCCTCGTCGGTCTCGGCGAACGCGGCCGCCAGCGTCCCGCACTGATCGTCGAAGCCGTGGTCAAAGATTCGGCTGCCGCCCGCGTCTTCGCCCGTGAACTGCGGGGTCTCGCGCTTGAGCATGCGCACACCACACCTGTTAAACTTTTCTACTTCCACCCGAAGTTTCCCGTCGACGTCCGCCACAACGCCAAGATTCATCGCCTCACGCTCGCGCAGTGGGCCGCCACCGCCAAGGGCTACGAGTCCGATCCGAAAAAGTAGGGCAGGGTCTCCGCCCAGCCCTCACCGCGCCCCGCACCTCCCCAAAAAGAATTTCGCCCCCAACGGCGCCACTCTCCACTGATTTTTTCTTCGTTCCGTGTATTCCGTATCTTCCGTGGGCAACTCCTCTCCCACTCTCGTCACCGGCGGCACCGGTTTTCTCGGTCGCCACCTCGTCGCACGCCTCCTCGCCGAGGGCCGCCCCGTCACCGTGCTCGCTCGCCGCGCCGATCCAGCCCTCGTCGCCCGCGGCGTTCGGTTCATCACCGCGTCCCTCGACGACGCCCCGGCCGTCGCCGCCGCCTGCGCCGGCCACGCCACCGTTTTCCACACCGCCGCGAAGGTCGGCGTCTGGGGTCGCTACGCTGATTTTTTCCGCACCAACGTCCTCGGCACCCGCGCTATCGTCGCCGGCTGCCGCGCCCACGGTGTCGCGCGCCTCGTTTACACCTCGACGCCCAGCGTGGTTTACAACGGCCACTCCCTCGCGAACGCCGACGAATCCCTCCCGCTCACGACGTCCTGCCCGAGCCCGTATCCGTTAACCAAGGCCATCGCCGAACGCGAGGTGCTCGCCGCCAACTCCGCCGCTCCCTCCGGCCTCCGCACCATCGCCCTCCGTCCGCACCTCATCTGGGGCGTCGGCGATCCGCATCTCGTCCCGCGCGTGCTCGCCCGCGCCCGGGCCGGTCGTCTGCGCATCATCGGCGACGGCACCAACCGCGTCGACCTGGTCCACGTTGCCAACGCCGTCGACGCCCACCTCGCCGCCGAACAGGCCCTCGCCAACGCTCAACGCTCAACGCTCAGCTCGCAACCGTCGCCCGCTTGCGGCCGGCCTTACTTCATCACCAACGGTGAACCCGTTGTCCTCTGGGACTGGATCAACCAACTCCTCACCGCCCTCGGCGAACCACCGGTCACGCGTCGTATTTCGCTCTCCACCGCAGCGGCCATCGGTGCCGTCTGCGAAACGCTGTGGCGGGTGCTCCCGATCACCACCGAGCCACCGATGACGCGCTTCATCGCCGCCGAACTCGCCAAGGATCACTGGTTCAACCTCGCCGCCGCCCGCCGCGATCTTGGCTATGAGCCGCGCGTGTCCATGGCCGCCGGCACCGCCGAGCTCATCGCGTCCCTCCGCGTTTAGCGGCGGGCGTCCCTGCCCGCCGTCCGCCCTCACTCCTCAAACAGCTCCGCCAGCGTAGCGAGCACCGCCTCACACACGGCCGCGTCCTCCGAATCTCGCTACCGACCGTCGGATCAAGCGTCACCAGCCCCACGTCAAAACGCTACACGACTACGTCCATTCCTCCGCATCAAACCGCGTCGCGGTCGGCGCGTCTTCGTGGACCAATCTGTCATCCTTGGCCGCCGCCATGCCACCGAACGCCTCCGCCCAACCCGCCCGCGGCGCGCTGAACGGCCGCAGAATCAACGCCCCATTCTTCGCCTGCAAATCGACCTCCTCGCCAAAACCACAATGCTCCAGCATCGCTTTGGGAATCCGGATGCCGCGCGAGTTTCCGCTGGGTACGCTCTTGGTCAGCATGGCTTCAAAGTAATTACGGAGTCGTTCGCGGCAAGAAGAACGCTAAATATAATTTAGTTGGTGAGTAAAAAATACAGCCGAGCGGGAAGAATTTTTCGCTGAACTGCACAGACAGAGAGTGGGTCCGCTCCTTCCCCACACGCGTGGCCTAAAACCCCCGCTGCCGCACTGCCTCGAACAGCGTGATGATCGTCGCCATCGCGACATTGAGCGAATCCGCCTGCCCGGCCATCGGGATGCGCACCGGCACATCGCAGTTTTCCAACCAGAATTTGCTCAGCCCGTATTGCTCGCTGCCCATCACGATCGCGAGCGACCCGCGCAGATCGACGTCCGAGTAAATTTTTTCCGCTGCCGGCGTCGTCGCCACCATGCGCACGCCTTTTGCCTTCAGCCACGCCTGCACCCGCGTGCTTTCCTCGACCACCAGCGGCACCGAAAACAGCACGCCCGTCGAGGCGCGCACCACATTTGGATTAAAAATATCCGTCACCGGATCGCACACGATCACCGCGTCGCACCCCGCCGCATCCGCGCTCCGCAAAATGGTCCCGAGATTTCCCGGCTTCTCGATCGCTTCCACCACGAGGAAAAACGGCGCTTTCGCCCCGTCCGCCACCATCGCATCCAAATCCCCGAGTGCCCGCCGCCACTGCGGTGCCACCGCCAGCAGCCCGTCGGGCCGCTCGCGATAAGCGACTTTCGCAAACGCCTCTTTTGACAACTCGAACACCTGCGCCCCCGCCGCCCGCGCTTGCTCGATCAACGCCGGCTCGTTCTCCCCGAGAAACCATTCCGGCGAAAAATACATCTCCGCTAGCTTAACGTTTTTCTCCAGCGCGCGCCGGATTTCGCGGTACCCTTCCACTAAGAATACCCCGGCTTCGTCTCGCGGACGCCGGTCGCGCAACTTCACGAGCTGCTTCACGCGCGGATTCTGGAGACTGGAGATTTTTTCTGGAGATAGGTCCACGGAATACACGGAAGACACGGAAACCCGACAAAAGACAAAATCCTTTTCCTCGCCCCGGGGAATTCCGTGTGTTCCGTGTCTGCCGTGGGCCACAAGAAAAAACCAAACGACATCCCGTTCGCGTATCACCAAGAGATCGAACTGGAGATCACTACCCTCACCAACCTCGGTTCTGGCCTCGGTCGCGTCCCGCTTCCACCAATCGAAAATCAAAAATCGGACATCGAAAATACCGCCGGCGGTGGCTGGGTCGTCATGGTCCCGTTCACTCTGCCCGGCGAACGCGTCCGCGTCCGCGTCTTCCGCAATCAAAAGAATTTCTCCGAAGCCGACGTCGTCGAGGTCCTCACGCCTTCTCCCCACCGCGTGGCCGCCACTTGTCCGCTTTTCGCCCGTTGCGGTGGCTGCCAATACCAACACCTCGCCTACCCGGAGCAGCTCCTCTGGAAACAGCGCCAGGTCACCGAACTCCTCCGTCACATGGCCGGCATTGAGTTCGCCGTCTCCCCCGTCGTCCCGTCGCCGCGCGAATTCGGCTACCGCTCCAAAATCACGCCGCACTTCAACCCTCCGCGCGACGTCGCGGTCCCACCTCCCATCGGTTTCCTCCGCCAGGGCACGCGCTTTGACATTATCGACGTCCCGCGCTGCCCCATCGCCACCGACGCCATCAACGCCAAACTCCCCGAGGTCCGCGCCCGGGTCCACGCCCGCGCCGCCACCGGCGACTACACCCGCGCCTCGACGCTCCTCCTCCGCGAAGCCAGCGGCCAAGTCACCACCGACTACGAAGCGATCATCACCGAAAGCATCGACACCGGTGGCGCGCAGCCGCTGAAGCTGCGTTTTCTCGCGCGCGACTTCTTCCAAAATAATCCGTTCATTTTACCGGCGTTCACCAGCTACGTCCGCGCCCAAGCCGCCGCCAGCGGCGCCCGCTATCTCGTCGACGCCTACTGCGGCAGCGGCCTTTTCGCCCTCACCGCCGCGCCGTCGTTCACCCGCGTCGCCGGCATCGAGCTGAGCGAATCCTCGATCCGCTTCGCCCGCGAAAATGCCACGGCGAATCA
>CANIJN010000048.1 GCA_947467625.1 Opitutia bacterium
CGACAAAAAACACGTTGAACACATTTCCACCAAACGCCGATGCCGCGAGCGGTACCGTGCCGGCGCGACCAATCATCGCGCTGTCCGTCACGCCCATGAGCATTTGGCTCACCTGTCCGACAATGATCGGTACGGCGAGCGTGAGGGTCGGTCGGATTTCGCGGAGGACAGGGTGCACAGAATGAGACCCGCGACGATGCTCCCGCGTGCGTTCAGCGCACGCCGAATCGCACCGCCCCCCGCACAGCGCCCCAGCCGGCGGCGCGGAACCGGCGCTCCCCTTCTCTCAGCCGACCGCTCCGCACTTCCGGCTGCTTTCTCCGTGCCCTTCCCCACCGCACCCGCCAACCTGCCGACCATGTCCCCCCCCGTCGCCCCCCGTCTCGCGCTCCTCTTTATTTTCGTGTTTGCACTCTCACTCCACGCGCAAACGGATACGGCCTACCGCCAGCCGTCCCCCGCACTTGCCGCGCTGGTCGACGCCCCCGCGGCGCCCGCCGTCAGTATCAGCCCTGACCGTACGCACCTCCTCCTGCTCGCTCGCACCGAGGCTCCTTCCATCGCCGAACTCGCCCAACCCGAACTCCGACTCGCCGGCATCCGCCTTGATCCCGCCAACAATTCCCCGAGCCGTGCGCTCACCTATACGGGCCTCGCTCTGCAACCCGTTTCCGGCGCGGCGGAGCGGCGTGTCACCGGTCTGCCCCCCAGCGGGCGCATCGCTCACTACGCGTGGTCGCCCGACTCCCGCCACGTCGCCGTGACCCTCCTCCGCGAGAGCAGCCTCGAACTCTGGCTCGCCGACACCACGTCCGCCATCGCTCGTCCACTCGCCCCGAACCTGCACCTCAACGCCGTCCTCGAAACACCGTTGGTGTGGCTCGACGCTACCACCTTGGCCATCCTGCACGTCCCGACCGGCCGCGGCCCCGCGCCCCTCGCTCCGCGCAGCCCCACGGGTCCGGTGACGCAAGAGAATCGGGGCAAAAAAGCCCCCGCCCGCACCTACGACGGCCTCCTCACCAACGCCCACGACGAAGCGCTTTTCGACCACTACGGCACCGCCGATCTCGCCCTCGTCTCCATCGCAGGAAAACTGTCCCCGCTCAACCTTCGGGGCCTCATCTCGCGACTCGCACCCTCGCCCGACGGCCAGCACCTCATCGTGGAGACGCTCCATCGCCCCTTCTCCTATCAGGTCCCCGCATCGCGTTTCCCCAAATACACCGACATCATCAACCGCACGGGCGGCCGCGACTATCGCGTGGCCGACACCGGGCTCGACGATGCGAGCGACGCCACCGCCGGCGGCGTGCGCGCCGGTCCGAGGCAAGTAGCGTGGCGCGCCGACCAACCCGCGACGCTGAGTTGGGTCCAATCCATCGATCGCCGCCCCGCCGCTGCGCCCGTCTCCACGGCCGGAAAAAAATCCGCGCCCGTCCGCGAGCGCGACGCGTGGTTCACCTTCGCGGCACCCTTCACGGGCTCGCCGATCGAACAACAGCGTTTCGAATATCGCGTCACGTCCATCGCGTGGGGCGACGACTCCCTCGCCCTCGTCACCGAGAGTTGGCAAACCACGCGCGTCGTCCGCACCTGGCGCGTCGCCCCCGGCAAACCATCCGGCCGCCGCGAACTACTCTCCGAACGTTCCTCTCAAGACCGCTACGCCGACCCCGGTCGTCCGGTCAACGAGCGCAACGCCGCGGGCCGTCTCGTCCTCCAGCGCAGCGCCGACGGCACAAAACTTTTCTTCAACGGCCTCGGCGCCTCGCCTGAAGGCGACCGCCCGTTCCTCGACGAGTTTGACCTCGCGACCAAACAGACCCGCCGCCTCTGGCACTCCGCGCCGCCGCACTATGAAGAATTCATCGCATTCACCGACGCTACGTTGACGCGCGCCCTCACCGCGCGCCAATCCGCCAGCGACCCGGAAAACTATTTTGTGCGCGATCTCACCACCGGCGCGCTGACCGCGCTGACAAAATTTCCCAATCCCTATCCCCAATTCTCCAATGTAAAAAAAGAGCTCATTCGCTACCAACGTGCTGATGGCGTCGCCCTTTCCGGCACGCTGTATCTTCCACCCGGTTACACGCCCGACCAAGGCCCCCTTGCCACGCTGTTGTGGGCCTACCCCCGCGAGTTCCTCGCCGCCGACACCGCCGGGCAAATCAACGCCAGCGGGACGCCGGAAAAATTCGTGCGCCTGAGCGTACAAGGTCCGCTCCCGTTTCTCCTCGCCGGCTATGCGGTGTTCAACGATCCCACGATGCCGATCGTCAACCAGAAGGGAAAACCCGGCAACGACACCTACGTCGAACAACTTGTCGCCAACGCGCAGGCCGCCATCGACGAACTTACCCGCCGCGGCGTCACCGATCCGCAGCGCGTCGCGGTCGGCGGCCACAGTTACGGTGCATTCATGACGGCTAATCTCCTCGCTCACTCGCGACTGTTCCGCGCCGGCATCGCCCGCAGCGGCGCTTACAATCGCTCACTCACACCGAATGGTTTCCAGTCGGAGACCCGGACATTTTGGCAGGCACCCCAGGTCTACGCCGCCATGTCGCCCTTCAATTTCGCCGACAAAATCAAAGACCCGATTCTCCTCATCCACGGCGAAGCCGATAATAATTCCGGCACGTTTCCCATCCAGAGCGAACGCTTTTACGCCGCGCTCAAGGGCCAAGGCGCGACGACGCGTTTCACATCGCTCCCCCACGAAGCGCACGGCTACCGCGCCCGCGAAAGTCTCCTGCACATGCTCTGGGAAATGGAAACGTGGCTCGACGCCCACGTGAAGATTGCGCCCATCGAAAAAAAATAACCGCTCTGCTGCGCGGTGGGCGGGCACGTCTCCGTGCCCGCATGACAACGCATCCGCATCAAGAAGCAGGGCCAACTTTAGTCCGCCGGTTGTTCCTCGGCCGAGGGGGAGAGAGGTTCGCCCTAAGCCCCCGCCACGACGACTTCGTGCCCTTTCGTGCACGAGCCGCGATCCCTTCACTTCTTACCGGTCAGCATGTCTTCCATCAGCGCTAACGCGGTCGCTTCCGTAATGTCACGCACCCCAAATTGCCGCATGATCGCACCTGCCTGCGCGTCCCGCCCAAGGATGTCGCTCGCCGCCGCTTGGCCGATAATCACCGAGTCCTTCAAGCGTATCGCCGTCGCTTGGATGTCCGGCACCGCGTAGGTTTTGTCTCCTGAAACTTCGGGCACTGTCAGGCTCCGGCTCGTGATCAGCACCTCAATCGCCACGTCGGCAATCTTACCCAAGGCCTCGCGATCCTTCGCCGCTTGATCGCCGACCAGACGATGCCCGGGGCGCTCCTCGAGCAGCGCCACCGCAGATTTTTGGTCGGCGAGTGTCGCACCCGCGTTGCGGAAGGCGCGGCCAAAGAGCCGCTCGATCTCGCGTACCGTCTGCTGGTCGGCGAGCGTCGGTGGCGTCGCCTCCTTCAGCGCGTAGGTGTTCTCGCCGCTGGTTTTCACCGTGCCGTTCTCGTTGTAATATTTTTCGCTGTGCGCGGTGAGCTTGAGTCCGGCCACCGTATCGACGAGCGCGCGATTGACGTAGATCACGATCCGCGGGGCGCCGTCGGTTTTGTTCACTTTGCGGAAGCCTTCGAGGATGCCTTCGGCAGACTGCCGCGCGATCAACGTATCCCCCGACGGAGCGTACACCCGCTGCGGACCGGCCTGCGCGACAGGCGTGAGCGGGGCCAGAATCGCCTGCACCACCGGCGGGGGCGTGGGCGGCTGGCGGTCGGCCTGCGCAAGGAGCCCGGGCATCAGCAAAAGGGACAGAGGACCGAAGAAAAATGAGCGGGAATTCATGACGGATGGGTTTCGTGATCTTTTTTCTGGTTTCGCTTAATTTTTCTCCGGATCAAAACGGAACGCGAGCGGGAGAATGGAGGCAACGCAGCGACGATCGGGTGGTCACCGCGCCTGACGGACGCGGATGGTATATTTCTTCGCCGCACTATTCATGGCGGTAAAGCGCACGGCTTCGGTCGAGTTCTCTGTGAGAATGAGCGTCTGAAAGGGCGTCTCGTCCCCCGTCGAAGCATTCAACTCGTCCTTAAACACGCAGTTGATTTGGACCTCGAGCCGACGGCTTTCCCGATTCTTCACGTTGGCCACGACTTCAAGGCGGCCGTCGGCGAGCACGCGTTCCTGCAGCCCAGTGCAGGTGACAGAGAACTGCGCGGGTTTGTCGAGCAGCACAAATTTCTCGGTGTTCTCGAGCGTGTACTTGGTGGTGTCGAGCGGTTGGAACGGACCGGGTGCCGTCACGCAGCCCGCGAAGAGCGTGAGCGCCGCAGTGGCGGCAAGGATCAAGAGGGGTGTGGTGTTCATAGTCGAAAAGGCGCGGGTTTGATCACGTATGACTGCGGTTCAGCGTTTAAGTTCGCTCAAAATTACGACGGTATCTTTGGCGGGATCCCCCACCGAAAGGGTGAGGCGGCGGGCGAGATCGGGCACCGCTTGGCCGTTGGCATCGTAAAACTGCAACAGGGCGGCGTGGTCACCCGCCGGAAGCCGCAGCGTTCCAAAGCTGAGGTACTGGGGGAGGTTATCCCACATCCGGACGTCGGCGCGGGTCTTCGTGGCAGCAGCGGCAATCTTGCTGAAAATCCCGATGACGCCGAGCGCGATCGCCGCCGCCTCGGCTCCATCGCTCTTGTCGGATTCGGTCACCACGCGCCTGCGGCCCTTTTCATCCGTGACGACGCGGCGCCTTTCCTGACGGATATTGTCGGCCGCGATTACCGCACCGACGAGGGCAACATCACCGATCGTATCGGTGGTCTTCTTGAACACGGCTTTGTTGCCGAGGACGTGATCCATCACGCGACCACCGCGCGTCACCGCTTGATAATTCAAATTATCCCACGGCAGAAAATGCACACTCTGATCGAGCACTGAAAGCGACGCGGAGCGAATGCGCGAGGGCTCAGTGCGGAAGCGGAGCAACTCGCCGTTTTCCCCGCCGGCGTATTTGCGCGGGCCGCGGCCAAACTCGACGAAGAGCAGGACGTTCCCTTGCACATCGTAGGGCGGCAGCGTGTTCTTCGTCAGCTTCTGCGCTCGCGCGAGGGCATCGGAGCCGTCAGCCGCGAGCTTCGCCGAGGCGAGTCCGTCGAGATAATCGAGCAACACGTAATCGCTCTTGTAGGTGTCGGCCTCAGCGTCGGTATCGAGGAGCTGGCCCGAACGGAAACACGCGCGCGCATTGTCAGGCTCCCCATCGCGCCAATACAGGAGCCCGCGGTAATAAAACGCCATCACCCGCTCATAGGGCTCGCCGATGAAAGTTTTTTCACGCTCGGCCGTGAAGAGTCCACGCGAGCGCTTCGCGGCATCGTCGGGTCCCGAGATCAAACCCCCGATCCGCGTAATCGCGTCGTCAAACTTCGCCTTGGCCAGATTGAAATTACCCATCCGCAACGCCATGACCCCGAGACGATATTCGAGCAGCACGCGGTCCTTCTCGGGGCTATTGGCCAGATCCGCATTGCCATCAATCAACGGATCGCCGGTTCGCGCCACCGGGCAGCGCGCGGGCGGCTCGGGCAGGGTGGCGCAACCTGCGAGCGTCAGCAGGACGGCAGTGGACATGGCGAACAGCGCGACAACAGAAGGGCGGCGCTCGCGGCTCGGAGGGACGGGTCGGGAGTCAGTCATGAGGCTGGCGGCACGCTGGTGCGCGCCGCAATCGCATCACCAGATTACCGATACGCGGCGTCTTCCAGCCCCTGTTTTTTCACCTCAGCCGAATCCTCCCAGACGATCTCGCTCGTGCGGGCGTCGGTGAGGCGGAAGCTGTAGAGCACATAGTCGCTGGTGCCTTGCGAAGTGCGCGTGCTCATGCCCTCGAGTTTGCCCGTGAGAAAATAATCGGCGCCGCGGAACTCGACGACGTTGGGATCGCTGCTCGCCGTGACTTGGCCGGATTGCTTAAGCGCGCGTTCACGCTCGAGCGTCTTCATCATCTCGCGATCGAGGAAGCTCACGCGACCCGCCGCCTTCGAGTTGAGCTGCGTGCGGATGCGCGTAAGGAAAATATCTTTGTTAATCGGAAACCGGGTGCTGTTGACCACCGGCTCGAGGACGATGCGCGGCTTGGTCTGCGCGCGCGCGATCTCAGGAATGCCGAGAATGCTCCGAGACATCTTGTCGGTCACCGCCACGAGATCCTGTGACTCGACGCCGGTGCCCTGGACGAAACCTTTTTCGTCGGGGCGCAGCTCAGTGACCGCGACGCCGGAGGGATTTTTTACGCCCTGCGTGGTTTCGCAGCCGGTAAAAAGCACCGGAGTCGCGGCAAGGCTCGCGAGGACGAAGAAACGGGAGGTGGTGTTCATGGGTAGTCTCAGAAAAAGCTGCGTCGGAACGGGCGAGAAACAAATACCTCAGCGGCCAAACAGTCCGTTCGCTTGGCTCATAGGGGCGGCGTTACCGTAATAGTTATTGATGATCGTGATTTGCTGCGGCGGCGCGGCGGGTTGCGCCGGCTGTGCCGGTGCCTGGACGACGACCGGCTGAGTCTGCTCGACATAGACGGGGGGCCGTTCCCAAATCACCACGCGCCGATTGGCGTCGGCGATGGAGCCTAGCAGCCAGCCGGCGCCCGCGCCCCACGCGGCACCGCGCCAGCCGTTGTGGCGAAAACTTCCGCTCGAGTGCCCGATCATGCCGCCCGCGAGCCCACCCAGGAAAAAACCGTCCGCTGCTGCGCTTCCGCGATAGTAACCCCCAGCGCCATAGTCGCCGCCGCGATAAAAACCGCCCGAGCCAGCGCCGTAATAAGCGACACGGGGCACAGCCCGGTAAACATAAGGCGATTCGTAGTGAGCCGCCCTGACCGGCGTGTCACGCCGTCCGTCGCGATCAGGTCCGACAACGGAACCCACCACCGCGCCCACCCCGGCGCCGATCGCAGCACCCTTCCACGCGTTGTGGTTCAAACTGCCGCTGTTATGACCGATGACCGCCCCGGCAATTCCTCCGACGACCGCACCATTGACCGTCGCCGGACGAAAGACCTGCGCCGAACCGGGAGCGGCGGCCAGCAGGGCAAGGCAGAGTGAAAAGGACGTTTTCATGAAGATAGGCAGCTTGTACGACACCACGGTCGGCGCAAGGTTTCAGCGCAGGGCCGCTCTTTTTGCGCCCAGTGCGGACCCCATCAAAGGCCTCTTGCCCGCCGCCCACCACCTCCGCGTCACAGTGCCTCTGGGTTAAAACGCAGCCTCGTCCGTCTCTCAAAATACCCCGATGATCACCGCCAACGTCACCAACGACGTCAGCACACTCAGCACAACCGCCCCCGAAGCGATGCCTTCATCTCCCTTCATTTCCACCGCCATCGTATAGCTCACCACCGCCACCGGACACGCCATCAAAATCATCACGATTTTCAGCTCGGCCGCTCCGAGTCCGAGCCAACGCCCCACCCCCCAGCCCAGCAGTGGAGCCGCCACCGTTTTTACCAGCGCCGACGCCAGCGGCCGACGCCACGCCCCACCCAGCTTCGACGTCACAATCGATCCGCCCACCCCCAACAACCCCAGCGGCAGTGCCATCTCGCCCAGCGCAGCAAAGGTCTTGTCCACGCTCGCCGGCAGCTTCCAGCCGAGCAGCGCACAACCCACCCCCGCGACCGTCGCCACCAGCGGTGGAGTCGTCGCGAGCTGTTTCAAAAACGGCCGCGCCATCTTCCAGCTCAAGGGATGCTGGCTCAACAACAGCACCACCACTGCCGCTACATTATAGAACACCATCATCGGCGCGACGACGATCACCGCCGCCGTCCGCGTCGTGAGCCCAGCGCCCAACGCCACCTCGGGCAGCGCATAGATAATCGGCAGCCCCACAAACGCCAGATTCCCGCGAAACGCCCCTTGCACAAACGTGCCCGTCGCCGCCTCCGGCACGCGCATCACCCACGCGACCCCATACGCGACCACGATCCCCGCCAGCGTCGCGCCCCACATCGCGCCCAACATCGGCCGCGCCCCCGCCGCCTCCTGAAAGGCCCCCGCCAACTGCGAAAACAATAACGCCGGCAGTCCGAGGTAATACGTCAGCCGGTTCCCCTCTTTCAAAAAATTCACCGACACAAACGCCGTGCGCTGGAGCAACGCCCCAAGGGCCACGAGCAAGAAAACGGGCGCGAGTGTATTAAGAATTAGCACTCGCGCAGCAAAGCGCTCCACCCCCCGCACTCAAGCCAGCGCTGCACCTTTCCCGAGACCTCTCCCGAGCGCATCGTTGACAGCCCATGTCCAAAACGACGTCGTCTTTTCCCTCGCCTCGGTTCCACACAAACCCGCCCGCAGCGCGGCGTCACTCCGCCCTCGCACCGCTTTTCCCTACTCTTTCCGCCCTCCGCCCTCCGCTCTCCGCTCTCCGAAAAAATGAATCTCGTCCGCCTCGCCTTGCGCTCCCCGTGGTCCGTCCTCGTTCTCGTTGTCGCGGTCTGCCTCGGCGCCACCCTCGCCCTCCAACGCATGGCGCGCGATGCGTTCCCCCCACTCGGCGTCCCCACCATCTACGTTGCCCAACCCTTCGGCGGCATGGACCCCGCCCAGATGGAGGGCTACATCACTTACTACTACGAATATCACTTCCTCTACATCACCGGCATCGAGCACGTAGAGTCGAAATCCATCCAGGGCGCGTCCCTGATGAAACTCCAGTTTCACCCCGGCACCGACATGGCCGCCGCCATGTCCGAGGTCGTCGCCTATGTGAACCGCTCCCGCTCGTTCATGCCCGCCGGCACGCCCGGTGCCTTCGTCACCCGCTTCGACGCCGGCAGCGTCCCCGTCGGCTACCTCGTCTTCTCCACCGACGACCCCAACGTCACCGTCGGCCAGATGCAGGACGCCGCCCTCAACCGCGTCCGCCCGCTCTTCGCCACTCTCCCCGGCGTCTCCGCGCCGCCGCCCTTCGGCGGGAGCGCGCGCACCATCGTCATCAACGCCAAACCCGACCGCCTGCGCGCGTATGGACTTTCCCCCGACGACCTCGTGCAGGCCATGACCGCCGCCAATATCCTCAGCCCGTCGGGCAACATGAACCTCGGCGACAAATACCCGATCGTCCCCGTCAACGCCGTCCCAAAAAATATCCAGGACCTCGCCGCCGTCCCGCTCCGCGTCACCCCGCAGGGCGCCGTCTTCCTCCGCGACGTCGCCACCGTCGAGGATAGCGCCGACCTCGTCACCTCCTACGCCCTCGCGAATGGCCGCCGTACCGTCTACATTCCCGTCACCAAACGCGCCGATGCCTCCACGCTTTCGGTCGTAAATCTCGTGAAGTCCAACCTCGCGAAATTCCAGGCCGCCGTCCCCGATAACGTGAAAGTCAGCTACGAGTTCGATCAGTCCCCCGTCGTCAACCAGTCGATCGCCACACTGACCAAGGAAGGCGCGCTCGGCGCCTTGCTCACCGGCCTCATGGTGCTCCTCTTCCTGCGCGATTGGCGCAGCGCGCTGATCGTCGTCGTCAATATCCCCATCGCCCTCCTCGCCGCGACGTTCGCCCTCTGGATCACCGGCCAGAGCCTCAACCTCATGACGCTCTCCGGCCTCGCGCTGGCCGTCGGCATTCTCGTCGACGAAGCGACGGTCGCCGTGGAAAACATCCACGCCCACCTCGCCCGCGGCACTCCCCTCGCCCGCGCCGCCCTCGAAGCCACCCGCGAAACCGCCCTCCCGCGCCTCCTCGCGATGCTGTGCATCGTCGCCGTTTTTATCCCCGCGTTCTTCATGGTCGGCGCCGCGAAAGCCCTCTTCACCCCGCTCGCCCTCGCTGTCGGATTTTCGATGATCGCGTCGTTTTTCCTCTCCAGCACGCTCGTCCCCGTCCTCAGCGTGTGGTTCCTCCGCCGCCACCCCGCGCCAATTTCTTCGACTTCAACCCCCCAACTTCCACTGGCGCGTTTTTACGCGTCACTCGTCCGTCCGTTCATCGCCGCCCGCTGGCTCGTCCTCCCGCTCTACCTCGCCGCCGCCTTCGGCCTCATCTCCGTTTTCGGCCCGCAGCTCGGGCTCGAGATTTTCCCCGCCGTCGATTCCGGCCAGCTCGCCATCCGTTTCCGCGGTGCCGCCGGCACCAAGGTCGAAAAAACCGAAGCCGTCGCGAAACAAATCCTCGACACCATCAACCGCGAAGCCGGCGCCGCCAACGTCGCCATCACCATCGGCCTCGTCGGCGTCCACGCCTCCAATTATCCCGTCAATCTCATCTACCTTTTCAACACCGGTCCCGAAGAAGGCTGGCTCGCCGTCCAACTCAAGCCCGGCTCCGGCGTGAAGATCGAAACCCTCAAAGAAAAACTCCGCGCCGTCTTCGCCGCGGAGCTCCCCGCTATCCGCGTCTCCTTCGAGCCGAGTGATCTCGTCTCGCGCGTCATGAGCTTCGGCTCGCCCACCCCCATCGAGGTCGCCGTCAGCGGGCCGTCGTTCCCCGCGAGCCGCGAGTTTGCCGAAAAAATCGCCGCCAAACTCCGCACACTCCCAAATCTCCGCGACGTCCACATCGCCCAGTCGCTCGATTTCCCCACCGTCGACGTCCAGGTCGACCGCGAGCGCGCCGGCCTCCTCGGTGTCCGCACGAGCGATGTCACGCGTTCCCTCGTCGCCGCGACGACCTCCAGCCGTTTCACAACCGCCAACTACTGGGCCGACCCCGGCAGCGGTATCAGCATGAGCCTCCAGGTCCAGATTCCCCAGTCGCAAACCAACTCCCTCGAAGACCTCCGCAACGTCCCGATCTCGTCTTCCGCCCCCGGCGGCAAGCCCGTCCTCTTGCGTAATGTCGCCAGCCTCACACCCGGCACCGCCCCCGGCCAATACGAACGCTACAATCTCGTCCGTGTCGTCAGCGTCACCGCCAATCTCCACAACATCGACCTCGGCACCGCCTCCCGCCAAATCGCCGCCGCCGTCGCCGAACTCGGCGAACCGCCCGCCAAAGGCCGCGTCGACTACCGCGGCCAAGTCGGTCCGCTCACGGAACTCACCGAGGGTTTTAGCTCCGGCCTCCTCATCGCCATCGCCGTCATCTTTTTGCTCCTCACCGCGAACTTCCAATCCCTCCGCCTCGCCTTCGTCGTGATCGCCGCCGTCCCCGGCGTACTCGCCGGCGTCGTCCTCGCGCTGAAGTTCACTGGCACCACCCTCAATCTCCAGTCCGCGATCGGCGCGATCATGGCCGTCGGCGTCGCCATCGCCAACGCCATCCTCCTCGTCACCTTCGCCGACCGCGACCGCCGCCGCACCGCCGATCCCGCCGCCTCCGCCCTCTCCTCCGCGACTTCGCGCCTCCGCCCCATTCTCATGACGAGCTGCGCGATGGCTGCCGGTATGCTCCCCCTCGCCCTCGGCCTCGGCGAGGGCGGCGATCAAGTCGCCCCACTCGGCCGCGCCGTCCTCGGCGGCCTCGCCCTCGGCACCCTCGCCACGCTCTTCATTCTCCCGCCCGTCTTCGCAATTCTCGCCGGCCGCAACACCGAGAGCCCCTCCCTCGACCCCGACGACGAAACCAGCCCCCTTCACGAAAAATTACTCAAATCCTAAGCCCGCTCGCGGCGACCAATCCACACTCTCCTCCATGCGCTTCCTCCCGCTCCTCCTCGCCTCCACCATCGCCCCCGCGCTCCACGCCGCTGCCGCGCCCACCGAGGTCAAATTCACCCGCCCCACCCGCGGCGACATCGTTCGCTACGTGACCGTCCCCGGCACGCTCAAGGCCAACCAACAGGCGACCCTCTACGCCAAAGTCGGTGGCTACCTCAGCAAAATCGCCGTCGACAAAGGCGACGCCGTCAACGCCGGCCAGCCGCTCGCCGAGCTCGAGGTCCCCGAACTCCTCGCCGACCTCGCCCGCACCCGCGCCGAGGTCAAGGTCGCCGCCACCGAGCTCGCCCGCCTCGAAGCCGCCGCCGCCAAATCCCCCGACCTCATCACCCCGCTCGCCCTCGACGCCGCCCGCGGCCGCGCCGAAATCGCCCGCGCCAATCAATCCCGCTCCGAAACGCTCCTCACGTTCGCGCAGGTCACCGCGCCCTTCGCCGGCATCGTCACCGCCCGCTACGCCGACGTGGGCGCCTACATCCCCGCCGCGTCCGCGAGCAGCACGCCGGCCTCGGCCGCGCTCGTCACGATCGCCGACTTCCAAATCGTCCGCGCCACCGTCGCACTGCCCGAGCTCGAAGCCGTCAAAGTCAAAGTCGGCCAGCCCGTCCGGATCTCCGTTGAGGGCGTCACCGGTAACGCCGTTGAAGCCAAAGTCTCCCGCCTCACCTACGCCCTCGACGAGGCGACCAGAACCATGCTCGTCGAAGCCGACGTCGCCAACCCCGGCCTCACCTTGCGCCCCGGCCAATACGCCACGATCAAAGTCGGCGTCGAGAAACACACCGACGCCCTGCTCATCCCCGTCGAAGCGCTCGTGATGGAAAAAACCAACGCGTTCGCCTTCCTCGCCGCCGACGGCAAAGCGAAAAAAACCGCGATTAAGATCGGTTTCAACGACGGCGCCCGCGTCGAAGTCCTCTCGGGCCTCGAACCCAGCGCAGCCGTTATCCTCGTCGGCAAACTCGCCCTCACCGACGCCCAGCCGATCAACGCCGTCGAACAGAAATAATCCCAATCCGTTTGCACCGCTCATTCACGCTCATCCCCGCTCATCCAATCCCACCGAGTCGTGGCCGCAGCCGATAAGGCGAAGGCCTCCGTTACGAAAAATTAGCGAAGATTAGCGGTTCAAACCTAGCTTGGTCTCTCCCCTCATGTCCCTCTCCCGTCCGTTCGCCCTCGCCACTGTCGCCTTCGTCGCCGCGCCCTTCCTCGCCTTCGCCGCGCCACAACCCATCGACCTCGCCACGACTCTGCGACTCGCCGGTGCCGACAATCTCTCCGTTCGCATCGCCCGGGAAAAACTCGCCGAGGCCCGCGCCGACGCCGATGTCGCTCGCGAACGCCTGTTCCCTTGGGTCACCACCGGCCTCTCCCTCCGCCAGCACGAAAACAACCTCCAGACCGTCGAGGGCCGCATCATCGATGCCGACAAACGCTCGTTCTCCGCCGGCATCGGCCTCAACGCCCAATGGGATTTTGGTGACGTCTACTACCAAAAACTCGCCGCCCAACAGCGCGTGCGCGCCGAGGAAGCCGCGCTCACCACGCAGCGCCAAAACACCGTCACCGATGCCGCCCTCGCCTATTACGAACTCCTGCGCGCCACCGCCACCATCGCGATCGCCACCGAAGCCCTCGACCTCTCGTCGCGCCACCACGCCCAACTCGTCGCCTCTGCCTCCGCCGGCGTGACCTTCGCCGGCGACGTCCATCGCGTCGCCACCGCCCGCGCCCGGAACGAAACCGCCGTCCAGCAAGCCCGCGAACAAGCCCGCATCGCCGCCGCACGTCTCGCCGAAATCCTCAAACTCGACCCCGCCATCGACCTCACGCCACTCGCCTCCGAACTCATCCCCACCACCCTCGTTCCCACCTCGTCTTCCCCTTCAGCATCCGAACTTAATCCGGCGGCGCCCCCAGCCGCCCCTGCCCCGGACCTCGCCGCCCTCGTCGCACGCGCCCTCGCCGCTCGCCCCGAACTTACCCAAGCCGACGCCCGCCTCGCCGCCGTCCGCGAACAACACAATGGCGCGCGCAACGCTCCCCTCATTCCCGTCGTCAGCGCGCAAGCCAACCTCAGCGGCCTCGGCGGCGACACCGGTCTCCGCAGTTGGTCCCGCGGTTTCGACTCCTCCAACGACTACGGCGTCGGCCTCAGCTGGCGCATCGGTCCCGGTGGCCTCTTCGACCGCAGCCGCGTCCGCAGCAGCGAAGCCCGGCTCCGTCGGGGCGAACTCGAACTCGAACAAACCCGCGACGCTATTCGCCGCGAGGTCGTCGAGTTTCACGCCCGCGCCCAATCGCTCTCCGCGCAACTCGCCTCGCTCCGCACCGCCCTCAGCTCCGCGACGAAAACCGCCGAGGTCTCCCGCGAACGCCGCGCCCAATCCGTCGGTGGTGTCCTCGAAGATTTGATCGCCGAGGAAGAACTCACCCGCGCCCGCCGCGACTACGTCGCCGCCGTCGCCGCCTTCGACCAGTCACAACACGCCCTCCTCCGCGCCCTCGGCGGCGAGCCTACCGCAAAGTCTCCCTAGCAGCCGACCTCAGCCGCGACGCCGCAGTGGCGAGTAGGCCCGTCGCAAGCCAACTCATCGCCGGTTCTCGTAGCGGCGAGCGCCAGCAAGCCGACCGCACCGTCACGCCCCTCTCCGGCCCACCGCCTCCGCGTTATCCGTGAAATCGGCGGCCAAAAATTCCGCGCCTCGTTACTTCACCCGCCCCCCCAGCTCCGACTCTCCAGCGAACCCCGCGCTTGCCCTCCCCTCCACTCTCACTCTCCCTTTCACTTTCACTCTCCCTCTCCCTTTCACTTTCACGCTCCCTCTCACCATTCATTTACCCATGTCCTCCCTCCCAACCCAATTCGCCGCCGTCACCGTCGTGACCAAAGCCAACGTCTACTTCGACGGCAACGTCGTCAGCCACACCGTCCTCTTCGCCGATGCTTCGAAGAAGACCCTCGGCCTCATCCGCCCCGGCTCGTATTATTTCGGCACCGGTGCCGCCGAACGCATGGAGATCGTCGCGGGCGAGTGCACCGTCACCCAAAAAGACAGTACGACAACCAAAACCTACGGCGCCGGCACGTTCTTCGACGTCCCCGCCAACAGCGGCTTCACCATCGCCGTGCCGTCCGGCCTCTGCGAATACATCTGCTCCTTCCTCCCCTGACCCTCCACGGAGCAGCGGTTTCCCCACCGCCGTCATCATCCTTCATCGCACGGTCCACCCGACCGTGCTTTTTTATGCCCGCGACACTTCCCCACCCGCCAAACTTCCCTTGTCGCTCGCCCGCCCCTCGCCCACCGTCGCTGCCATGCCGCCCCGCCCGTTCCGCCTCGTTCTCGTTCTCTTTATCGTTCTCGTTCTCTCGCCCTCTGCAGCCCTCCGCGCCGCCGAGCCCACGCCCCCTGCGCCGCTCCCCGACGGCCTCTACGCCGAATTCACCACCCCCCGCGGCACCACCACCGTCGAGCTCCTCTACACGCAGGCCCCGCTCATGTGCGTCAACTTCACCGGCCTCGCCGAAGGCACACTCGCTGCAAAAAACGGGAAACCCTTCTACACCGGCCTCACGTGGTATCGCGTCGTCCCCGGCTTCGTCATCCAGAGCGGCAACCCTGGTCTCAAGGACACCGATGCGCTCCCCTCGCCCGTCACGCCCCACTTCCCCGACGAATTTGTCCCCAGCCTCCGCCATGACGCCGCCGGCATCCTCTCCATGGCCAACGCCGGCCCTGACACCAACAGCTGCGAATTCTTCCTCACCCTCGCGCCCACCGAGCGGCTCAACTACCTCCATTCCGTCTTCGGCCGCACTATCCGGGGTCTGGATACGCTCGCCTTGATCCGCCAAGACGACCCCGTCTCGATTAAAATCCTCCGCATCGGCCCCGCCGCGAAAGCCTTCCGCGCCGACCCCGCCACGTTTGCCGCCCTCTCCGCCGCGCAAAAGAAACCCGCCGCGGCCTCCGGCCCCGCCCCGACCGCCCTCGCCGCGAAAGACCCCAGCCCCCTCGCTCACTTCACCGACCCCGATAAGCTCCTCCCCTCAGTTCCTCCCCGCGCGGAAAACTTCAACACCAAGCTCGCCAACTTCGAGCGCACCACCGGCCTCCGCATCGCCGCCCGCCTCTTCGCCAAATCCCCCACCGCCGCCGAAGACCACGCCCCGGGCGCCTTCATGAAAGCCCTCGCCGCCCAACTTGGCGTCACCCAACGCGGCGCCGTCGCCGCCTACTTCGCCGACGACAACGACTGGCGCGTCTGGCTCATCGGCGATGCCACCACCCACTTCTTCGGTCGCGTCGCCACGCCCGCCGAACTCGGCGACGGCGCCGCCTTCCACGACGTCAAAGAAGCCTTCATGAAAGCCGCCCAAGCCGAAGGCGAAGCCGCCTACGAACTTCAAAAGAAATCCGCCCCCGCCGATAGCCCGCCCCCCGCCGGCCAGCGCATCAAACTCCAAACCGACGCCTTCCTCGACGGCCTCATCCGCAAACTCGACCCGAAGATTCAGGCTCACCGATAATGATTTGCGACGTATCCTCCTAGCGGACGGCAAGCCACGTTTCGCCACCGCGTCGCTTGGGCCCGCACGTATTTATCCAAAGCAGGCCTGCTATCGTCCCCCAAGCGAGCGCACTTCAAAATAACCGCCACGGGCCAGGCCTCACTCGCGGCCAAGCCCACCCGAATCGATATCGCTTTCCTCAACACGTTCCCAGAGTTCGTAAAATTCCGCACCACGAAACACCAGGAAGCGAATGCGTCGGCAATCACTGCGCCACCACCTGAGCAGCGATAAAGCCCAGAGGAACAGATCGAATCTATCCACGCGCAACTCAAACGGGATCTCGCTGCGGAACGCATCACACGTATTGCCGCCGCAGCGCCCAACTTCTTCGAACGCCTCGTCGTCGAACTCCTCCTCAAAATGGGCTACGGCGGCTCCCGCCAATTCAGAAATTTGCCGGCGCCCTCGCCGAGCATCGCGCAAAAAAGGGCGTCTTCATCACGACGTCCTCGTTCACCAAGGAGGCGCTCGCGTCCGCCACGAAACACGACGCCCGCATCGTCCTCATCGACGGCGAAAAACTCGCCACCCTCATGATCGACCACGGCCTCGGCGTCACCCTGGAGGCCAGCTACGAAGTGAAGCGCATCGATTCCGACTACTTCGCCGAAGAGTAAGCTCCGCCCCAAAATCCCGTTTGTCTTCCGCACTCGCTCCGCCCACGTTTTCTCCATGCCCACCGTCGCCGAGATCAAGGCCGCTGCTCGCAAACTCCCGGTCAAACACCGGACAGATTTGCTCGAACACTTTGCCCAAGACCCCGCGATTCAAAAGGAACAGCTCTCCCGCCTGCGTGCAGCCGTCGAGGAGGGCGAACGCGATTTTGCCGAAGGTCGTTACATTGAAATCAACTCGAAAGCGGAACTGCGGGAATTTTTCGATGACATCAAACGCCGCGGGCGTACTCGGCTGAAACGCAGCGCTTGACCAATGGCTCGGCTGCAATTTTCAGCCCGCGGCCGCGCGGACTTGGCTGAGATCTGGGATCGCATCGCCGACGACAGTCACCGCAACGCCGACGACGTGCATGAGCGCCTCTACGAACGCTGCCTGCAATTGATCGACCAACCCCTCATAGGACACAGACGCGACGAGGTTAAAACCGGTCTGCGTTGCATCAACTCCGACGGCTATTCGATTTCCTACCGCCTCACCGGCACCACTGTCCGCATTTCCCGCATCGTCCACCACGCGCGCCATCTCGGCCGCATTTCCTTCGACGAACCATGAATCGCCGCTCCCTCACTTCCGTTCGCCTCGTAGTTCTCCTCGCCTCGCTCGCCCTCGCGCCCTTCGCCCTGGCCGCCGCCGCCCCCGCCCTCCGCGACGCCGTCGCAAAAAAAATCGTCGCCGAATACCCCGCGCTCGAAGCCATCTACAAAGATCTCCACGCCCACCCCGAGCTCTCCTTCATGGAGACGCGCACCGCTGCTATCGTCGCAAAAGAGCTCCGCGCCCTCGGCTTCGAGGTCACCGAAAACGTCGGTAACACCGGCGTCGTCGGCGTCCTGAAAAACGGCCCCGGTAAAACCGTGCTCATCCGCGAGGACATGGACGCCCTTCCTCTCCTCGAAAAGACCGGCGTGCCCTATGCCAGCAAAGCCACCGTAAAAGACCTCGCCGGCAAAGACTCCCCCGCGATGCACGCCTGCGCCCACGACACCCATATCACCTCCCTCCTCGGCACCGCGCGCGTGCTCACCACTCTCCGCGATCGTTGGTCCGGCACCCTCATTCTCATCGCCCAACCCGCCGAGGAGATCGGCGCCGGGGCCCTCGCGATGATCACCGACGGACTCTTCACCCGTTTCCCCGTACCCGACTACGTCATCGGCATGCACGTCTGGGCTGGCCTCCCTGCCGGCACCGTCGCCTACGTGCCCGGGCCCGTCACCGCCAATGTCGACTCCATCGACATCCTCGTGCGCGGCGTCGGCGGCCACGGCTCGCGGCCGCACACCACCAAGGACCCCGTCGTGCTCGCCAGCGAAATCGTCCTCGCGCTCCAAACTATCGTCAGCCGCGAACTCGAGCCCGGCACCCCCGCCGTCGTCACCGTCGGCACGTTTCACGGCGGCACCAAACGCAACATCATCTCCGACGAAGTAAAACTCGAGCTCACCCTCCGCTCCTACGACGATGCCGTCGCCGCCCACCTCATCGCATCCATCAGGCGTATCAGCGAAAACCTTGCACGAGCCGCCGGTGTTCCCGCCGACCGCCTGCCCGTCGTCACCGCCGCCGAGACCAACACTCCCGTTTGCTCGAATAACCCCGCGCTCACCGCGCGCCTCGCCGGCATCTGGCGCGAGTGGCTGGGCGAGGCCAATGTCACCCTCGGGAAACCCCTTACGGTCGGCGAGGACTTCGCCCGCTTCGGCCGCACCACCCACCGCGTGCCCATCTGCCTCTGGCTCATCGGGGCCACCGCGCCCGCCGAGATCGAAGCCGCCCACCGCACCGGTGGCGTCCTCGCGTCTAACCACTCCCCGCTTTTCGCCCCCGTGCCCGAACCCACCCTCAAGGGCGCGATCACTTCGCTCAGCGCCGCCGCCCTCGACCTACTGGCGAAGCATTAGCCCCGCGCATTCCGGCGTTGCCCGTCAGCAATCTCCACGCTCACTCTTCACCATGCGCAGTTTTTTCTATCTCCTGCTCCTCGGCGTCATCCTCGGCTCCATCGCACTCGTCGTGCGCTCCGGCATTTTCGCCCGCAAAGACCCCGGTCGCCCCATCAACGCCGCCATGCGCGAGGCCATGAATGCGAATCAGCCCCAACTCAGCGGCAGCGACTCCCAACTGATCGACCAGACCTACGCCAACGCCCGCAAGACGCCCTCCGGCCTCCGCTTCGTCGTCCGGGCTCCCGGCACGGGCGATCAAACCCCGCAGAGCGGCGATCAAGTCATCGCCCACTATGCCGGCCGTCTCCTGGATGGCACGACCTTCGACAGCTCCTACGAGCGCGGCGCTCCCTTCACCTTCCGCGCGGGCATGGGCGCCGTCATCAAGGGTTGGGACGAGGCCTTCTTGAGCATGAAAAAGGGCGAGAAGCGCACCCTCATTATTCCACACTGGCTCGGTTATGGCGAAAAAGGCTCACCACCCAAAATCCCCGGCAGGGCCACGCTCATCTTCGAAGTCGAGCTGATCGATTTCCGCTGACCGCGCCCGAGAGCGCCCTCGGTCGCGGCGAGCGGCCCTAGGGCGCTTACTTCACGCGCCGCGCTTGATCGCTGGCTCCCGTTCATGGGGCTGGCTCCACAGTCCTACGTTCCGCCCCGCGCGCACGCCATGCGGCCAAGAAACGTTCAGCTCGCCGGATTCACGATCGCTGTCGTAGGTTGGGCCCATGTCCCCACTTCGCATCATCACCGTTCTCTTTCTCTCCGTGACTGCGGCACTCTACAGTGCCGCACCTACCCTCCCCGGCATCGGTGAAGCGATGGACGCCCTGATTGCACAAAATGAAATCGCCGGTGCCGTCACCGTGGTCGTCACCCCGGACCGGACACTTCACCTCGAGAGCAACGGTCACGCCGACGTCTCCACCCGGCGCGCAATGACGCCCGACACGCTCATGTGGATCGCGTCGATGACGAAGCCGATCACCGGCACCGCGATCATGATCTTGCAGGACGAGCGCAAGCTCAACGTTACCGACCTCGTCGCGAACTATATCCCCGAGTTCGCCCACCTCAAGACACCCTCTGGCCAACCAGCCAACCTCACCATTGCCCAAATTCTCACCCATACCTCGGGTCTCGGCGAAGCCAGCGGCCCGGCGGCCCAGGCCGCCAAAACGCTCGCCGATCTCGTGCCGGTGTGGCTCGCGGCAAAAATGCAATACGAGCCCGGCGAGAAGTGGAAATACACCCAGTCCGGCATCAATCTTGCCGGCCGCATCGTCGAGGTCGTGAGCGGGATGACGTTTGATGCGTTTCTCCAAAAACGTGTGTTCGATCCGCTCGGCATGCAGGACACGACGTTTTATCCAAGCGCCGCGCAGCGGGCCCGGATGGCGACGGGCTACACAAAAAACAAAGACACGGGCGCCCTGGCGGCGGCACCCGCCCGCGGAGACTTCGGCACGCGCGACCGCCCACCCCAGGGCAACGGCGGGCTCTATTCGACGGCCAACGACTACGCGCGCTTCTGCCAAATGTTGCTCAACCGCGGCACGCTCTCCGGTCAGCGCATCCTTTCCGAACAGGCCGTCGGCGTGCTCTCCGCGGTGCACAGCGGGGCGTTACCGACCGGGTTTTTCCAAAACGACACCTACGGCCAACGCGGCCTGAACTATGGCTGGGGCATCGGCACGTGTATCCTGAAAACCCCACACGAGGGCCTCGCGGCGATGCTTTCCCCCGGCACGTTCGGCCACGGCGGCGCGTGGGGCACGCAGGCGTGGATCGATCCCGTCAAGGGCGTGGCCTATGTCCTGATGGTGCAACGCGCGAACTTTCCCAATAGCGACGCGAGCGAGGTGCGGCGCGTGTTTCAAGCGACCGCGGCCGCCGCGCTAGCGAAGAGCGGTGGCCGGTAGTTCCGCCGCAGCGTGCTCCGCCCCCACAGCGGACGGAGCGCTCGCCTCGTCGCGGCAGGCTCAACGTTTCACGCGGCCCGCTACCGCTTCGTCGGCGGCTTGAGCGTGATCAAAATATTTGCCGCCGTAATCAACCCACCGCCCACCAGCAGGTGAAACGTCGCCTGCTCATTGGCGTAGTGGATTCCCACCCACACCGAAAACAACGCCGGTAAAAACAACGCCATCAGCGATCCGAAGATCGGCTCCACACAGTAAACCAGCCCCGCCTCCGTCGCCGTGATCTTCGGCTGCCACGCATTCATCAGCGAAAACGAACCCAGCGTGCAGAACACCGTCAGCGTCATCGTCAGCACCAACCACGCCGGCGAGGTCCACGGCGTGACGAGCGACGCGACATCCGGCGCCGTCACCCCCGCGAGCACCGTGAAGACGAGCGCCTGGGTCACAAACATCACGAGCGTCAGCCGCTCCGGTCGGTTCGCCGCAAACGCTTTGTTCTCCAAACACAAGATTTGCCCCATAAAAAACAGCGACGCTACCAACGTCTCCCACTCGCCGCGCCCGAGCGAAAGCTCGCGCCAATCGAATTTCCCGAGGATGGCCACACCCGCCAGCACCAGCGCACAGCAGATCCACACGGTCCAACCGGGATGCCGCCGCACGCGCACCGCGACATAGATCGGGATGAGAATCGCGTAGAACTGCGTGAGAAACGCCGACGTGCTCGCCGAGGTGAATTGCAGCGCATCGTTCTGGAGTAGCATGCCCACGGAAGAAAAAAGCCCGATGATCACTCCCTGTTTCACCTCGCCCCGCGTCACCTTCCAGAAATCAAACGGTCGCAGCGCCATCAACACCGCCGACGCCAACAGGAACCGCGGCGCGACCGTGTAGATCGCCGAAAACCACGACCCCGCCTGCGGAATCAGCACCCCGTGCAGCAGCATCACCGCTTTGATGACCGGAAAACTCAGTCCCCAGAATAAATTCGCGAACAAGAGCATGAGAATCGCTCGCGAGCGTTGGGGATGATGAGCGGCGGACATGCGAAAAATTGGCAGTGAGGAAAACGAAGCCGCCCACCGTGCCGCCCGCGCCCGCGCTCGCCAAGGGAATTGCCGCCCGCCTCCCCGCCGCTCAGCAAGAGCTCGCGCCGCCACCAAAAGCCGATGCGCTGACCACCCTCGGCCGCGAGCTTCGCCCAGGTGCGCACCACCCTCGCCCCCCTCTCGGCGACGCCCATCCGACGGCGAACGGCAGCGGTTGGCTGGTCGCTCTAGACCGGGACACCCCGTTGACCTTTACCCCACCGGCGGCGTCACGACCCGCTCTGTTACAAATCGTCTCCTTCCACCAAAATAGCTCCCGAGCCTCGACAACTCCGCGCCCCCCCGCCACTTCTCTCCCTCATGGCGAAGGCAAACGGCGCGACGCGCCTCCCAAAAAAAGATTACGAAGCCCGCGTGCCCGCCCTGCGCGGCGCGCTCGTCCAGATGCAGGTCGCGCTCCAGCACGCCCCGTTTCCCATTCTCCTCGTCGTCGCCGGCGACGAGGCCTCTGGCAAAGGCGAGGTCGTCAATCTCCTCAACGCCTGGCTCGACCCGCGCGGCGTCGAGACCTTTGCTTTTCACGAGCCCACCGACGAGGAGCGCGAGCGCCCGCCCATGTGGCGTTACTGGCGCTGTCTCCCTCCGCGCGGCCGCATGGCGATCTACGCGGGTGGCTGGCACGCCGACGCACTTCGCGCCAATCCCCAAACCCCGGGCGAACGCGATCATTTCGCCGAGCAACTCCGCCTCTTCGCCCACTTCGAACGCCTCCTCTCCGATGGCGGAGCCCTCATCGTCAAAGTCTGGCTGCAACTCTCGCAGGCTGCGCAACGCGAACGGCTGCTCGCCCTGGAGAGCGATCCCGATACCGCCTGGCGCGTCACCGCCGAAGATTGGCAGCACAACCGCGACTACGAGTACCACGCCCGCCTCTCCGAACAGATGCGGCGCGCCACCCACAAGCCCGGTGTTCCGTGGCACGTGATCGACGCCACCGATCCCCGCGCGCGTAATCTCGCCGTGACCGAGTGCGTGCTCGCGAGTTTCCGCCGGCAGCTGGCCGCGCAATTGAAAATCAGTCCCGCCGCCAAGCCGCGCCGCACCGTCTCGCTGCGCCCCGCCGGCCTCCGGCGCCTGCTCGCGCTCCACCTCGATCAGTCCCTCTCCGAGGCCGCCTACGGGGAAAAACGCGACAAATGGCTCGGCCGCCTCCACCGCGCCGTCCGTACCGCTGCCGAGCGGGGCCGCTCTATCGTGTGGGTCTTCGAGGGTTGGGACGCCGCCGGCAAGGGCGGTGCGATCCGCCGGCTCACGAGCGCACTCGACGCCCGCGATTTTCGCGTGATTCCCATCGCGAAGCCCACCGACGAAGAAAAAGAGCACCACTACCTCTGGCGCTTTTGGCGCCATGCGCCGCGCGCCGGCCGCGTCACCATTTACGACCGCTCCTGGTATGGCCGCGTGCTCGTCGAACGGATCGAAGGCTTCTGCCGCGACCCCGAGTGGCGCCGCGCCTACGCGGAATTAAACGACTTCGAGGCGCAGCTCACCGCCCACGGCATCATCGTACTTAAATTCTGGCTACACCTTTCGAAGGCGGAGCAGTTGCGGCGCTTCCGCCTCCGGGAGGAGACCGACTACAAGCAGCACAAGATCAACGCCGAGGATTGGCGCAACCGCCGCCAGTGGGCCGCTTACGAAACCGCCGTCGGCGACATGCTCGCCCTCACCGACCGCCCCACCGCACCGTGGCACCTCGTGCCCGCTGACAACAAACGTTTCGCCCGCCTCGAAATCCTCAAGACCTCCTGCAAACAAATCGCCGCCGCCCTCGAGGTGTAATGCGACGAGCCTGTTAACCCGAACGCTGAATTCAGCGTTCGGATTAAACTCACCTCGATAGCGAATGAGCATGCGACCACGAGCCCTCACCGGACGCCCACAGCTTCAGGACTCCGCAGAATTCTGAGCAGCGGCCTTTCAATCGGCCGAATCCTGAATTTGCGGGAAAAATCAATCGGGTCTCGCACCCAGTCCGCACCCGCGGCCTGGCCGGGCACAAAAAAACCGCCACGGAAAAATCCGGGGCGGTTTGAAAATGAAACCGGCGAATTACTTGGCGACGTGGCCGGAGACGAGCTTGGTCATCTCGAACATCGAGACGGCCTTCTTGCCACCGAAAACGACCTTCAACTTGTCATCGGCATTGATCTGGGTGCGGACCTTCTTGTCCTGCAGACCATTTTTCTTGATGTACGCCCAGAGCTTCTTGGTGAGCTCAGTGCGTGGGAGTGGGGCTGCACCAACGACGGCCGCGAGAGCGGCGTCTGGCGTGACCGGTTTCATGAACGCTGCGTTTGGTTTACGTGCTGCTTTTTTAGCCATAATGTTACTTTTGTTGGGTTTTATCCTCTGAGACGGAGACGGTTCTAGAGGGGAAAATAGTCCTTTGCCTAGGAGAATCTTCAATTTTTTAGAGGCATTCTCCTCTCACGCAGGCTCGTCCACCTGCACAAACTGCCGGTAAAGGGCCGCGTAATGCCCCCCGCCAGCGAGCAACGCGGTATGCGTCCCCCTCTCAATCACCCGTCCTTGATCGAGCACGAGTACCAAATCCGCGTGACGAATCGTCGAGAGCCGATGCGCCACGACGAAGCTGGTACGCCCCCGCAACAGCGTGACGAGCGCCTTCTGCAGTCGCGCTTCCGTGAGCGCATCGATCGAGCTGGTCGCCTCGTCGAGGATCACCAACCGCGGATCGGCGAGCAGCGCCCGCGTGAAACACACGAGCTGGCGCTGGCCGACCGACAGTCCCGCACCGCGCTCGCCCACTTCGGTGTGCAGCCCTTGCGGCAACGCTTCCAGCAGATCAAGACAGTCGAGCTGTTGCGCGGCCGCACGCACCTCGGCTTCCGTCGCCTCGGGGCGCGCGAGCCGGATGTTGGCCAACACCGTGCCGCTGAAGAGAAAATTCTGCTGCGGCACCATCCCCAGCTGCCGGTGGAGCGAATCACTGGTGATCGTCCGCACTTCGCGTCCATCGATGAACAACTCGCCGGACGTCGGTAGATAGAATTTTGCCGCGAGGTTGATGATGGACGTCTTGCCGCTGCCCGTGTGACCCACGAGCGCCACGGTTTGACCGGGCTCCGCCACGAAATCCACCTCGTGCAAAACGAGTCGCGCCGGATCGTAACCGAACGAAACTTTCCGAAACTCGACGCGCGCGCCCTGCCCCGCCACCTTCGGCAACGCCACCGCGTCGGGTGCGTCCTCCCAAGCCGGCTGGGTGTCGATCAACCGGAAGACCCGCTCGGCGCCGGCCATCGCCACGAGCGCCTGGTTGTATTGGTTGCCGATCACTGCAATGGGTGAAAAAAAGAAATTGGAGAGAAAGAAAAACGTGATGAGCGCATCAAGCGACATCGCACCGTCGAAGACCCGCCAACCTCCGAACAAGAGCAGAATGGCCACGAAGAATTGGCTGTTGAGCTCGAGCAGCGGCGTGAGCTTCGCGGAGGTGCGGGCGAGCGCCATGTTGTAGCGGGAATGGTCCGCGAGCAGGCCGCGGAAGAGTCCGGCATTCGTCTCCTGCCGCACAAATCCCTGCGTCACCCGGATGCCGTTGACCGACTCCGCGAGCGTTGCCGTCACACGACTAAAGCTCTCCTGCGCGGCCCGCGTGAGGTGGCTGAGGCGCACGCGGAAATGGCGGTTCGCAGCCCACAGGACCGGCGCGAGTCCCGCGACGACGAGGAACAGTACCCAGTCGCAGCGCACCATGACAATCGCCGTAAACACCATTTGCCCGAGCTGGATTGCGCTCACGAACATCACGTCCTGGATGCCCACCCGCAGCGACTCCACATCACTCGTCACGCGACTGATGATCCGGCCGAGTTTTACCCGGTGGAAAAAACTCATCGGCTGACGCTGCGTCTTGGCAAAAATCTCGGCGCGCAGTCCGTTGACGACGGTCTCACCAATCTCGAGCGCGTAACGTTGGCGCCAATGAAACAGCACATCCGTCGTGAGCGCGAGCAGCCCGTATCCGAGGACCGCCCACGGCAAGCCTCCGATGTCATGGTGGGCGATCGGTCCAGAGATGATTGCGGCCGAGGCCCAGATCAGCGCCGGCAACTGCGCCGAACGAATCACCGTGAGGACGAGCAAAATGTTCAGCTCGCGCTTCACCGGCCGCGCGTAGGTAAACATGCGCCGGATCAGTCCCCACTCGAGGGGCTTGAACTGCTCCGCATCCTCGTCGTCCTCCAGCGGGCGGCGCACGAGTCCGAGGTCGCTGATCTTGGCGGGAATCTCGCTCACGCGGCACCTCCCTTGAGTTTCAACTGTTGTAGCTCGCGTCCGTCGACGAGTTGGAGATTGGCCACGCGCAGGTAAGGCCCGTCCGCTTTCATCAGTTGCTCATGCGTGCCGCGCTGGACGATGCGCCCGTCCTCCATCACGATAATAAAGTCCGCCCGGCGCAGCGTGCTCAAACGGTGGGCGACGATGAACGTCGTGCGGCCCGCGATTGCCCGGTCGAGTGCCTCGAAAATCTCGTGCTCCGTCTCGCTGTCGATGGCCGCCGTCGGATCATCCAGCAGCAGTATCGGCGGCTCCAGCAGGACGGCGCGGGCAATCGCGAGGCGCTGGCGCTGGCCGCCGGAGAGGGTGTTCCCGCTCTCGCCTAGGACGGTGTCGTAGCCGTTCGGCAGGCCGAGGATAAAATCGTGCGCGGCCGCGATGCGCGCGGCTTGCTCAATCTGCGCGGACGTCGCCTCCGGGTGACCGAACGCGATGTTCGCTGCGACGGTATTCGAAAAGAGAAAGCTCTCCTGAAACACGAGACCGATATTGCGACGGAGGTCATCAAGGTTGAGCTGCCGCGCGTCGATGCCGTCGAGGAGCAGCCGCCCGGAGGTGGGATCGAAGAAGCGCGGGATGAGGCTCATCAACATGCTCTTGCCCGCACCCGTCGCGCCGAGGATCGCGACGCACTGGCCGGGTTGCACCGTGAGGTCAATTTCCCGCACCACCGCCTCCGCACCGTCATAGGTAAACGAAACGTTTTCGAACCGGACTTCACCGGTGAGCTTGGGGCGGCGCAGGGCGGCGGGCGCGCTTTTCACCTCGACGGGCGCATCGAGAATTTCGAATACCCGCCGCGCACCGATCAGCGATTGCTGCACACTGTTCACAATGTTGACGACGTTGTTGATCTGTCCCGAAAACTGTTCGAGCAGACCGGCAAAGACGATGAGTCCAGTGCCGAAGGGCAGCCGGTTTTGCGCCACGAGCCAGCCGCCGTAACCGAGCAGAACGATAATGTTGATACGCGTCAGGAAACCAATCGCCGGCGTAAACAAACTCAGCCGCCAAAAAATCCCGCGCTGCTGGTCGAAACAGGCTTGGTTGGCAGCTTCAAATTTAGCGCGATCTTCGGCCTCGCGCCCAAATCCTTTCGTAACAGCGATACCTTGGATGCTCTCGGCCAGCGTCTGCACCATACGTTCGACGAGTGTCCGGTTGTGCGCGTATTCGGGCTGAATTTTCCGGGAAAACCACGCCGACATCAACCACAGCACCGGCGTCGTCGCGAGACAGGCCAACGTCAAACCCGGATGGAGACTCGCCATGTAGAGCACGTAAACCGTGAGCGAGATGACCATAATCACGCTCTGCATGAGCACCTGATCGACGAACATCCGCACCGCCTGCACATCGCCCGTCACCCGGGTGATGATCGAGCCCGTCGAGTTGGCGTCGAAGAAACGGAAGCTCAACCGCTGGAGTTTTTCGTACACCTCGCCTCGCAGATCGACGACGAGTTTCTGCTGCACCAGCACATTGATGGAAATCGCGTAGGCGTAATTGAGCAGCGCACGACCGACCGCGAGCACGAGAATCAAACCGGCGATGAGGCCGAGCACGTGGAGCGGCGGCCAGTCCGCAGGGAGCGACAGATGGAGCTGATTGTCCGCGAGCGGCGTGCCGTCGATTTTGTGCCGGATATAGTCAATCCCCAGACCCGTGAAACTGAGGCCGACGATGCCCATCGTGAGCAACGCGAGCTGGATCCCGAGCACCTGGAGGCAGTGGAGCCGGTAGCGCCAAGCCAACCCGAACAGCCGACGGATCAACACCCCATTGAAGGGCGCAGCGTCGGTGGGAGCGTGGGACGGAAGGGACATACGAGCCCCCATCCTACGCGCACAACCTGACGGCGCACGAAATTTATTCCCCATTGATCCAATAACCGAAGAAACCTTCGGCTCGGTGTGCGCGAGTGCGGGTGGCTTGCGCGCAGGCGATTTTATGTTTCGCCGGCTGACCACACCCTGCATCGCCCGCAAGCACGCTCCTGGCTCGAGGCTAATGAATCTAAGATTGGACGCAACGTGGGATCACCACGAACCCACCCTACCCGCCCACTCGAAGCGTAGCGACCGACGCACGCAGCTATTTCCGCTGGGGAGGCTGCTGACCTGCACTCGGCAGATTATTCGGCGGCTGGCGCGGCTGCATTTGCTGCTGCGGCACCGGCGGCGGATTGCCTTGCTGCGACACTTGCTCGCGCAGAGCCCGACGACGGGCAACTTCCGA
>CANIJN010000049.1 GCA_947467625.1 Opitutia bacterium
CCGCAAATCCGGCTAGGCCTGGCGCGCCGCTCTGGCCATTGCCGCGCACCCACCGCCCGATACTCGACAAACTCACGCCGGCTTGCTTCGCGTACGCCTGCTGCGTTTGCCCGCTCTCGCGCAATCCCGCCAACAAGACCGCAATCTCCCCGCGACTGCGCCGCCGCCATTTCCTTTTCCCTTCATGCAGTTTGTCCATTCCTGCACTCTAGCAATTCCATGCCGGACTGTCTTCACGTCCGAATTGAACGCTTACGCCGTATTCCAACTGGGAATGGGCGGTGCCATGCCGGTCCGAATCGATGCTATCGATGCGGACCGGCTTACAGGGGGGGCATGAACACCGAAGTCAGGATGAGCGTGAGATTCGTCGCGCACGGGTGAGCGAGAAACCATGCGTGGAGTGGGGCCGACCAATCATGCAAGCGGTCGCCCACACCGTTCTTCACCGGCGCTTTCGCGCTCACGAGGCGCTGCGTCCAGAGCACAATCGCGACGGCGACGAAAGCGATGCACATTCCGAGGTGTCTGGACGTGCTCATGATCGGGGGGAGCGGCAGAAGATGCGGCGAGCATTTTTTCCAATTGCTCGCGGATCGCGGTCACGAGCGGATCGCCATCGGGGCTGCGCGTGCGCTCTGGGGAGACGTCGATGGCCTCACCGACTTCGCCCGCGGCGCGCATGGGAGTTTGGATACGCGAAACCTCGGTGAGGTCCTTCGCGAATCGCTCCACTGTTTCGAGCAGTCGCTACGGAGTGGGATGGGCCGAAAGATAGCCGGGAGGGTCGAACGCGAGTTGCTGTGCGAGATAGATGTCGGCTAGATGGCGCCAGCGACGGTGGAGTTCGGATTTGGCCACGGTGCCGGCCGCCATATCGGGGAGCATGGCGATCCGGAGGAGTTTGACCCGCTGCACAATGTCCTTTCCCCGCCGGCCTTTGAGCCACTCGGCTTCGAGCGGCACGAGCAGGCGGTCGATGAGGCGGTCCAACCGGTCTTGAAACTCGCCCGGCTGCGCTGCGCCGAAATACTCAATCTCTTTTAATGTGAGGAGCGCGCCGCCAATTTTTGCGATGCGCTCCTCGACGGAGAGGTGTTCGTGCGCGTGCCACGACAGCCGCTGCTCGATGTCGCGTAGCACCGGGGTGATCGCGGCGCGCACATCACCGTCAAAAGAATAGCGGATCGCCACCGGATGGACGACGACTTTTCCAGGAGGATTTGCGGACGCGCGTTGTTTAGCGGCCCCGCGGGCCATCAGAGCAGTGCCCTCCATGAGGTTGTTCAGTTTGTCGTTGTGGCGGGAGATGACGCCTTCGGGGAAAATCACGAGCGGGCGCTCAGCCTCGGCGGTGAGTTGCATGGCCGTTTTTAACGCCTCTCGATCCGAACCTTCGCGATAAATGCTCAACACGCCGAGTCGCGGGAGCAGAAAGGTCTGCAACGCGTTTTGCATGAACAGATGCCAGCTCGCGATGACGTAGAGCGGGCGACCGACCGCGGAGGAGAGGTGGCCGAGGACCATCGGATCGGGCGGCCGGCAGTGGTTCGGTGCGAGCATGATGCCGTGGCCCGCGTCGAGTGAGACGCGGAGACGCTCCACGCCGCGACATTCAACAGCGATGACCCAGTGGCTCTTGCGCAGGTACAGACCTAGAAATGGCCGGAAAAGATACCACCACAGCTTGCTGCGATGCGGCGCGACGAAGCGGTAGGGTTTCGCGATAACGATGTTTTGCATCGACCAACCGAGGGGGGGTGGGGCACTTCTGGGTCAAGCGATCGGACCGTTCCTGGCCGGGCGGTTCGTGCCGAAGTCCGCTACGGATGCGCGGCGGGAGGAGGCGATTTCTTCTTGGTGAGGAAACTTTGGAGGCGTTCGGCGGCGTCGCCCGCCTCCCCGAGACAGCGTTGCGACGCTGCGGTTTCGCTCGCGGCGTTCTCTGCTAGACTGGTGTGGGTGCACGATGCGAGCAGGTGTTTCATTTCGCGGTTGGCGACGCGGGAGTTGGCCGCGACGGCCGTGAGGAATTCTTGCATGTGAACGGCGAGCGCAGCGGGTGCACCTTGCCATTCGGCGACGCCGAGGCGCGCCGCTTCCTCGGCGTCGAAGATGCGGCCGGTGAAGACGAGTTCCTTGGCGCGGGCCAGCCCCACCCGGCGCACGAGGCGGTAGCTGCCGCCCCAACCGGTGACGAAGCCGAGTTTCGTTTCCGTTTGGCCGAACTTCGCGTTGCTGGAGGCGAAGAGGAGGTCGCAGGCCATTGCGAGTTCCAGCCCTCCGCCGAGCGCGTAGCCCTCGACGCGCGCGATGACGGGCACTGGGAGCGCTTCGATCCGGTTCATTAACCGATGCCCGCGCTCGACCCACGGGCCGATGGTGTCGCGGTTGATCGTCTCCAGCACGTTGACGTTGGCCCCGGCGCAGAAGAACTTGGGCGAGGCACTTTGCAGGATGACGGCGGCGAGGTTCGTGGAGCGGGTTTTGATCTCGTCGAGCACCCGGTCGAACGCGTCCATGACGGTCGGATCGAGCGTCGGTGGTTTTCCCTCCGGCGGGTGCAGCGTGAGCGTGCAGACTGCATCGGCGTAGGTGGTCGTGAGGCGGGTGCTCATGGGGTCGCGAGTGCGCCAGCTTGGCGGAGTTCGGCAAGGCGAGCGTCGCTATAACCGAGTTCGCGGAGAATTTCTACGGTGTGTTCGCCGAGCTCGGGGGCGAAGCGACGCGGCACTGGTGGTGTGCCGTGGAGTCGCACGGGCGTGCCAGGGAGACGAAACGTTCCGGCCTTCGCGTGTTCGATTTCGACCACCATGCCGTTCGCGGCGAGCTGCGGATCTTCGATGGCTTCCTCAAGGGTGTTTACTTTGGCGCAGAACACGCCCTTGGGTTCGAGCTCGGCCAACCACGCCGCGGTGGTTCGCCCACGAAAACGCGCCGCGAGGAGCGCGTTCAGTTCGGCGCGATGCTTCTGTTGCTGTGAGTGGTTCGAGAATTTGGGTTGTTGTGAGAGATCGCCGAGTCCGAGGGCGACGGAAATATCGCGCACGGCGTTGTCGGAAAACACGGGTGAAATTTCGATATAGCCGTCGGCGGTCGCGAACGCCTTGTCGATGATCGACTCGTTGGCGCTGACGCCGCTGACCTCGGTGACGCGGGTGGCGTTCATGGCGGCGGGCCCCTCCCACGAGTGCGCGTGAAACGCCACACTCAGGAGATCGGTCGTGACGCGCTGACCGAGACCGGTGCGGGAGCGTGCGAGGAGTGCGATCAAAATGCCCTGCATGAGCATGAGTCCGGCCGGATAATCGGCTGACATGCCGGCGGGAAACGGAGGCTTCGCGGGATCTGGCTGGGTGAACCAACCGGCTTCCGCGCGCGCCATGAGGTCGTGACCGCCGCGGGCGCGGTCGGCCGAGGGGCCGTGATCGCCCCAGCCGCCGGACGAGGCGTACACGAGACGGGGATACGCCGTCGCGAGCTGCTCGTAGCCGAGACCGAGTTTCTCCATCACGCCGGCGCGGAAATTATGCACGACGACATCGGCGGTGGCGATCAGCGCCCGAATCGCGGTGATGCCCTGCTGAGATTTTAGGTTGAGGGCGAAGCTGCGTTTGTTGCGGTTGAGTCCGGCGTAAGGCAGGCTCACGCCGTGCACAAACGGCCCCCAGCGGCGGCTCCAGTCTCCTGCCTCAGGGCGCTCAACCTTGATGACATCGGCACCGTAATCGGCGAGAATTTGGGTGCCTACGGGGCCTTGGTAAACATGACTAAAGTCGACGATACGGATGCCGGTGAGCGCGGAGGGGGTGGACATGTCTCGGTTGAAACAAATTCGGGGACGTGACGCCATCCGACACTTCAGGGCCGAACGGGAATGCGGTTGAGCGTGTAATAAGCGTCGGGTTGCGCGAGGGCCGTCCCTGCCGTGGAGCGCACACCGGTAGCGCGGAGCTCGTGGACATAGAGGGCCCGCAGGCCATCGACCTGCAAGCGCACGTGCCGCCGGTCCGCACTGACGGAGGCACTCGTTACAGCTAGTGGCAGTGTGTCGATTTCGGCGCTGCCGTAGGCGTTCGAGTAGAGATAGGTGTAGCTCTTCACGGTGTAGGACGCGGGGAGCGCCGCGCTCGCGGGGTCGACCTCGGTGGTGAAGACCAGCTCGAAGCCGTCGGGCTGCGCGCGCATTTCTTGAATCGCGAACGGCGTCTCGCCGCTCCATCGCACGCGCTGCAAGCCGTACGCCTGCGTGCCGAGCGAGGACCAGCCGCGGCTGCTCATGCCCACGAGCAGGCTGCCATCGGGTGCGAAGAGGAGCCGCACGACGCCGGAGGCGAAGCCGGAGAGAAAGGGAAACGCAGCGCCCTGATACTCTCCATCGACTTTCTCCAGAAAAACACGGCCGACCTTCGCGTCGGTAAACTCGCCGACAAAAAACTGTCCTTCGAAGGGGCCGAATTTTCCGCCTGCGGCGCAGACAGCAAGGTCGGTCCCGCTGCGGCCCATCTTGTTGTAGGGCAGCCAGACGGCGGGCGGCACCATTTCCGGCAGGGCCCGGAGCGCGACGGGATACGGCACCTTGTTCGGCACGGGCGCGGAGAGTTTCAGCGGCGAGTCAGGCCGCTCCTGGGAAGCGATCCCCTCGGGATTCAGAAAAAACGCGCCCTTGCGCAGATGGTAGATCGGTGTGGACGGAATCCACGTGCCCTGTTGATCGACGCAAAACATGTCGCCCGCGGCGTTGGTGCCAAGGCCGCACGGCGAGCGGAGACCCGCGACCATCGGCAGGAAGGTACTGTCCGGCCCCATGATGCCGCTCCAGCCGCGCCAGGCAGCCTTGTTGTCGGCGCGCTCACCCATGTCGAGATTGAGGGCGACCCAGAGATTGCCGCGGCCGTCACGCTTCGGGCCATACGCGTAGCCGTGATAGGAACCGGAGACGTTCCATCCGCGCGCGGCGGTGAGATATTCGTCGGCGACGCCATCGCCATCCGTGTCGCGCAGGCGGGTGACCTCGGTGCGCTGGGTCACGAGCAGGCTGTCGCCTTCGCGCAGCACACCGAGCGGCTCGTGCAATCCCGACGCGAAGAGCGAGTAGCGGATTTTGTCGGGCGCGCCGAGCACGCCGTCGAGCAGCCAGACTTCGCCTTTGCGGATCGCGACGGCGAGTTTCCCGTCCGCCAGAAAGTCCATGCCGCTGACCTCGAGCGTGAGGCCATCGCCGGGTTTCCAATTCGCGTTGCGCGACGAGGTGGGCGAACTCCCTATGAGGATGGTCTGGATTTCGTAACCTTCGGTGGCGACGAGACGAAGTCCGGTGGCGAGTAGGGCGGTCGCGAATAGGACCAGGGGTTTCATGGGCGTGAACAGGAGCAGGCGTTTCATGGCCACGTGTAGATGAACTCGAGTTTACCGGGTGTACTCGCGGGAGTCGCTTGGACGGTGAGTCCCGGTGGGTGCGCGAGCGGGAGCGATCGCAGGGACTCAAGGTTCCACGTGAGCGTTCGTCGGAGGCTGCCGTTTTCTGCCGGCTCGATGCGCTCTGCTACGGGCACGCCGCTGACGGAAAAGAAGAACGTTGGCACGCCTGCCGCATCGAGCCGGTAGCCCTCAAATTTCCGCGTGCCGGCCGCGTCGCTTGGCGCGGGCCAGGCAACGACGGATACTCCGAGCGGTTTTTCGAAGGGGGCAAAGCGACTGAACCACGTGCCGTAGGCGTCGAAGAAGCGGCCCTTCCACGTGAGCGCTGGGCGGCAGTCGCGGCCATCGTAAGCGAGATGCACGCCCGCCGGAAACCCGACGAGAATCGCGTGCGTGCCGACTTCGGCCATAAAGGTACGCAGCACCACCGGGCGCAACCCAGGGATCAGTTCAAACTCGCGGGCGGAGGTGGCAGGAAACCCCTCGGGCAGCCCTTTGCCCTCGCGCGCGAAAGCGATGATGGACGCGATTTGCCGGTCGGTGTCGCCGCCGAGGATGTCGCGGTTGGCGGCTTTTCCGTCAGGCCAGAAAGACGGCATCAGCGTCCCGGGCCGATGCGCCGCGGGATTGATTACGTAGTCGCGCAGCCAGCCGGACTGTAGTCGGCTAGCGAGCGTGGAGAGATCGATGGCCTGAATACCGAGGGAAGCGCGGTCACCCCAGCGGTGGCAGGTGATGCAACTGACACCGCCGAGCGTGCCGAGCAATTTTCGTCCCGCCTCGACGTCGCCCGCCGGCAGCGCGGTTTCTTGACGCGCATCGCACGCTGCGAACAGCGCCGAGAGGTGGGCGACGGCCGCGCCATACATCGGCATTCGCGTGGCGAGGTACGGGCGCTCGCGGCGCTTGCCAGCGAGCGCCTGCGCCAGCCACTCCGGTTGCAATTTTCGACCGATGCCGGTGAGCGGTGGCGGGAAGCGGCCGGTGTCACCGAGATTGTGGTCGCCGAGAAAGTAGGGTTTGCGCGCGGCGTCCGGGCCGCCTTGGCCGTCGCGTTCGTGGCAGGCAAAGCAGTTCAGGGCCTTAAGGGTGTCGGTCGCGGATTGGGCTGGGGACACGGGTGTGGCGCGGACGGGGAGATACGCGAGCAACGCGGTGCGTTGGGCCGGGCTGAGGGCATAACGCGGCAATCCGGCGGCCGGAGTTTCGTCGAGGCACCCGCCGGTGTTTCGCAGGAGCGCGACCGACTGCACAGCGGGAACTAAGGGCAACGTGTGGCACGCGGCACAACGCGCCGCTGTGACGATCTCTCGGCCGCGCGCAGCGAGCGCGGGGTTGGACGTGAAAGCAGGTAGCTTTGGTGCAACCTCGCCATCGCTGCCGACGATCCCGAGCAAGTAGGCAGCGATGTCCAGCGAGTCCTGATCTTCCAGCTCGATGCGCGGCATGCGCCCGTCGGGCCGCGACGCTAAGGGATCGCGCACGAAAGCGGCGAGGGTCGCCACGTCGTATTTTTCCCCGAGCGCCGGAAATGCGATGGCCCCGTGGGAAAAATCTCCGGCGGCGGGACGGCCATCCGGTGGAGCGTAGTCGGCTCGCGGCGCATGGCAGGCGACGCAGCCCTGGGTGTGATAGAGCGCCTTGCCGAGTTCGGCGTTGAGGTGGGCGATTTTTTTTGGCGGCGCGGACTTTTTTGGCGTCAGGGTACCGAGGTAGTGCACGACCGCCTCGACATCGGCCGCGTCGTGATTGGCCAACGGATGGGGCATCGTCGTGCCGCTGCGATGGCGGGCGGGATCGGCGATAAATGCCCGTAGCCAATCCGCGCTGGCCCGAGTAGTCACCGCCGTCAGGTCTGGGCCGCGACGCATCGGCAGGCCGGTGTCGCCGCCGTGGCAGTTGATGCAGCCGAGCTCGTTGTAGAGCAAGCGGCCGCCGGCGGCGTCGGGCGCGGCGGCGTGAAAGCGCTCGAATCCTACAACCCTCGGTTCGGCCCGCAGGCCCACGACGCTGAGAAGCGCGGCGAAGCCGAAGCACAGGCCGCGTATCATCCGACGACCTCCCGACGAGAGCGCTCAATGTAGTCCCGCGACCGGTTGATCGCCGCCGTGATTTCCGGCACCGTCGGCAGAATCGGAATACCGCGCGGCGTGGGGTGCATGAAGATTTCCACGAGCCCCGCGTAGCGGATGTCGGCCAGCGCCTTGATGACGGGACGATAGTCGAGCCCGCCGCCGAAGCCCGGCAATTGCCGCAGCTCAATTTCTTTGGCCACTTTTTGGGAGATGCCCTCGGAGTGCTCCTGGAAATACATGAACGGAATCTGCTTCGCCCCGAGGTCACGAATCAACGCCGGAAGTTGCTCGATCCACGGGTGCAGGTGATGCGGAGCGAGGGCGACACCGAGGTGGGCGGAGCGATTGAATTCCGCGAAATATCGCAGTGAGTCCGGATGGTGGAGAAACTGCCGGTTGTGATTCTCGACGGCGATCATGACGCCGCTTTCCTCTGCCGCCGCGATGTGCGGCTTCATTTTTTCGAGGAAAGCTAGAACCGCTTTCTTGGCCTCGGGGCCGGACGGCTCGCTCGGCCCGCCGCTACCGGTGACGATGATCCCGCCGCCAAAGTTTTTCATCCATTTCATTTCTTCTCCGAGGCCGAACGGACCGAGCGGGTATCGCGTGCTCACGCCGAGCTTCACGCGGTGTTTCGCGAGCAACGCGGAAAACGCATCGTCGCCCATCTCGGCGATCTGCTCGCGCTGGTTGCCGTGCACGCGGCACCAGATGTCGATCGCCTCAGAGCCCGTCTTCGCCACCTCGGGCAAGATGACGTCGAGCGGCAATTCGCCATACAGGGCGGAAGAAAGAGTGTAGCGGAGGCGAAACGGTTCACGAGCAGCGGCGCGCGTGACCCAGGGCACTGTCGCCGCTACGGCGAGCGTGTGAAGGAACTGGCGGCGGGGTAGCATGGCGGGAGCAGAAAGAGGGACAAACTATTGGGCGGAAACTGAGTCTGTGCCCGCAGCTCGCGCTGCTTCGAGCATTTTTATCCACGGCCCGAGGTAGTGTCCGTTGTCGCGGTAGGTGCGGCCGGAGACGAGATTGCCATCCACGACACACGCCGCGTCGACGTAAATGCCGCCGCACACCTCGAGGTCGAATTGGCATTTCGCTACGGTCGCCATGCGACGTCCCTGCACGCAGCGGGCGTAGGCCGGAATCTCCACGCCGTGGCACACTGAGGCGATGGGCTTGTTCGTCGCGAAAAAATATTTCGTGATCCGCACCAGGTCGGCGTCGTAGCGGATGTATTCTGGCGCGCGCCCGCCGGAGAACATGATGCCGAGATATTCCTCCTCCTTCACCTCGGAGAACGGCACGTCCACGTCGATGGTGTAGCCCTCCCATTCCTTGGTGATCGTCCAGCCCGGCTTCACCTCGTGCATGACCATTTGGTAGCGGCGCCGCTCGGGGCCGGTTACGACGGGTTGGATGCCGGCTTCGATCAACCGGTAGTAGGGATAGAGGGTGTCGAGCGTCTCAGCCGCGTCACCCACCACGATGAGGGCCTTGCCTTGGAATGGAGGAGTCATGCGTCGCAGTATATTCTAGTTGCCCGTGATCGTCACTGCACTGCTTAGTCAGCGAACCTCAGGTTTTTCGTCACCCCTTCTCTTATGGCATCCCGCCGTCGCCGTCCACCCCGCGTCGCGCTTCTTATCGAAACCACGCGCACCTACACCCGCGAGCTCCTAGCCGGCGTGCGGCGTTACGTCGCGGCCCACGGCCCGTGGTCGTGCTTCATCGAGCTGCGGGCGCTCGAGTCCGGTCCGCCGCCGTGGCTGAAAAACTGGGATGGCGACGGCATCCTTACGCGCACGTTCACGCAGGAAATGGCCGACGTGATCACCGCGACGGGGCTGCCGGCGGTCGAGCTACGAGCGACGTTCCTGAAGAGCGCGCTCCCGTTTGTCGGCATGGATAATCGACTGATCGGGCAGATGGTCGCCGAGCACTTCTTCGATCGCGGCTACCGGAACTTTGCGGCCTACAGTTTGCACACAGAGCGTTTTTTTGAGGAGCGGGTCCAGAATTTTGTCACGGCCGTCGAGATGCGAAGCGGCTCCTGCTCGCTCCTGCCGGAACCGATTTCGGATCGCGCCGCCGACTGGGAGAAAGGCCAGGCCCGGCTGATGGCGTGGCTCTCGGCGCTGCCCAAACCGGTCGGCATCTTTGCTGCCAACGACCAGCTCGGCGTCCGCGTGCTCGATGCCTGCCAGCGCGCCGGCATTCCGGTGCCGGAGGAGGTCGCGGTGGTCGGCGCGGAGAACGAGGAGACACTCTGCGCCTTCGCCAACCCGCCGCTGACCAGCGTGCGCTTCGATGGGGCGACAGTCGGTTTTGCCGCAGCGGAGCTTCTTGCGCGTCTCATGCGCGGAGGCGCGCGTCCGAAGGGCGAGACGTTGTTTCCACCCAAAGGCATCGTCGTGCGCGCGTCCTCGGATGAGTTTGTGATCAACGATCGGCTCGTCGCCCACGCGGCGCGGATGATCCGCGAGAATGCCGCCGGCGGTCTAAACGTTGACGACCTCTGTCGGACGTTGAACGCCTCGCGCAGCACCCTTGATCGTAGGATGAAAGCGGCGATCAATCGCACCCCCAAGGAAGAAATCCTCCGTGTGCGTTTTCGCGAGGTGGAGCGCCTCCTCCGCGAAACTGACCTGACGATTGAGGCCATCGCCGAGCAAACGGGGTTCGCCTACAGCCACTACCTGCAGGCCGCTTTCAAGAGTGAATACGGACGGACGCCGGGCGAGTTTCGGACTAAGAAGGCACTCTGAGTAACCGCCGCCGTTCTCGATTTTCGAGCAGCAATATCGCCCATTAAAATCGTCGCAGGAGGCGCGCCGCTTACGGGTCTGGCTAAAGATTGCGTGACGAAAAACCTGAGGAACCACGCCGCATAACCGCAGTGACGGGAATGGGGAAGGTGATACTATCGCGCGATTCGCTTCGCTCCCTCAAACTCGGATTCTTTTCAAAACCCATGACTGCAAACCCCGCTACTTTCCCTCGGATCAAGCAACTCGCGCGACTCTGTCTCGCTCTCGCTAGCCTCGCCGGCAGTATCACTTTCGGATTCGCCCAGAGTGCAAACGCGACATCCAACCGGGCTGCCTCGAATCCGAATTCCGACGAGGCAGTCACGTTGGAGGTCTTCAAAGTCCAGGAGACAAAGGGCCAGAGCTATGGAGCCTCGAATCTGGCCTCCGCCACCCGCATGAACACGCCGATCGAGAATGTCCCCCAGACGATCATGGTGATGAATGCTAATCTGCTCGCGGACATTGGCTCGCATTCCCTCGATCAGGCCCTGCGGTATACCTCGGGGGCGACGCCGCGGCAGAATAGCCCAGACGGCGCGATCGTGCGGGGGCTCGCCTCTTCCTTCAGCCACTACGAAGACGGATACTTTGCGCCCTCAATTGCCTCCGACCTAGGCAACATTGACCGCATTGAACTCATCAAGGGGCCCTCCGCTTCAATCGCAGGCGCGTCGGAGTCGACTGGTTTTCTGAACTTCATTACCAAGAAACCTCTCTTCACAGATCAGCGTTCCGCGGATGTCACCGTTGGTTCCTGGAGTTTCCTGCGCGGCGTGGTCGACTTCACCGGCGCGGTGCCCGGCTATGGCAACATGGCTTACCGGATTGTGGGCTCCTACCTGAACTCCGACAGCTTCCGAGACAACGAGCGCACCAAGAAAACCGCGGTCTATCCCTCCTTCACGTGGCGGCTGACCAAAGACTCTGAATTGCTCGCGCAGATTGCCAGCGTGTCCAACTTCACTCCCGGTGGATTTGGTTCCGCCTATTTGGCACCCACGTTCGGCGCGGGGGCGACGCCGATCATCGTGCCTGCCAATGCCAAGATTCAGCTCAACCGCTGGATGCCGATCAACGTCAACTCTAGCGGTGCGGCCGGCATGGGGCGTTCGACGGATCTCCAGTCCCTCTCCCTCGTCTTCACCCATCGCCTCAACGAGAGCTTCTCGTTCCGGCAATCGGGCAAGCTCTACACGATCACCACCGATCTCTATCGGAACGCACTGGCGGATAATTTCACCTACGACGCCGATGGCTATCTCATGGGAACCTATGCCGTGAATCGTAGCCGGGCTTCCACGCAGGCCTATCGCTTTCAAGGGGACGTGGCGATGAGCCTGAAATCAGCCGGCGACACGTTTACGATGCGGACCCTGGTGGGCTACGAAGTGGCTCGGAGCAAAAGCGACAGCCTGAATTTTGCGTCGGCCAACGGCGTCCTGCCCTTCAATATCCTCGCTCCCGTGTATGACTCCGGTCTGCCCACGAGCCTGCTCAACACCGGAAATAATAATTCCAAAGGTGGGTCGTTCGCGACGTTTGCGAATACGCAGGTCGGCCTGTTTAATGACTATGCCATCGTCACGGGCGGAGTGCGACGGGATCAAAACAAGGCCGGGTGGACGAAGAACAACCTGAACAACACCCGCGCCAACACGCCCACGACTCCGGTCATCACCAGTCCGCTGGTCGGCCTTACCCTTAAGCCGGCCGCTTGGATCGCCCTGTTTGCCGTTTACAGCGACGCCGGGGCCGCCGCAGCCACGGTCTCCACTTATGGGGGACTGCCCGTGACCGACCCGCGCCAGATCCTCGTCAGTGTCACTCCTGATACCACGAACAAGGAATTCGGCGCCAAGTTTACTTTTTTCAAGGGCCGTTTCTCGCTCGGAGTCTCTCACTTCGACACCCTGCAAAGCGGCATTACCCGCAACCAAACCGATCCCTCCTATCCCGGCGGGAGCAGGAATTTTATCGACAGCGGCAATCGCTCCCGCGGCGTGGACGTCAACTGGGCGGGCGATTTGACGGCCAATCTCTCGGTCTTCGGCGGCTACGTCTTCGACGAGACGAGCGCGCCGGGCACCAAACCAAACGGCAGCCAACTCGAGCTGCGCGGCACCCCGCGAAACAAGATCCAGATGTTCTCGCGGTATCAGTTTAAGAAAACGAAGGACGGCGGATTTGCGGTCAAGGCGGGTGTGGTCTCGCAGACATCCGTCTATGGCCGGGCGTCGAACACTTATTCTCTGCCGGGAGCGACGCGCTACGACATCGGCCTGGACTACCGGAACGACAGGTGGTCGTTCGCAGCCGGGCTCGTGAATCTGACGGACGTCATTTTCCCCACGTTTGCGGTCGGGCAAGGCAGCAACACGATCGACGATCCGCGTAATTTCTATTTCTCCGTCGGGAGGAAGTTCTAATTCCTCAGCGCAAACGGGTTTTGCCTACGGCCATTACCTTCAGGCCGCGTTCAAGCCGACGCGCTCATCCGGCATGAGGGTGATTGCGAGGAGCGCGGCCACACTGCCGGGGCGATGCCGCTCGGCCGCCACCTGAAGCCGTTGTAGACGGCCGTCGGCCCGGCGCGGCGACAGTCAGAGATTGGAGAAGTTGGCGGCGGGGAATCATGCGAGGGTAAGACGCGCGTGCTGCGATCACCCTGCCGACATGCGCTTGCGGCGTAACTCTAAAAATGAGCGGTTTGTCGCGAAAGAGATGTGCCTGCGGACGACGCGATCAAAACGAAACCTTGGCCGAGAGGTTGTAGCTGCGAGGCACCTGATACCAAAACGAGCGACCGACGGAGACGCGCGCCGGATTCGTGACATCGCCACCGGGCGGACGAGGGAGTGTGTTGATGTAGTGAGGGTCATCCTCGTTGAGCAGATTGTCGCTCCGCAGGGTGAGGATGACGGGACGCTTCTTGGCGATGCGTAGGGTGTAGCCCAGCGTGGCGGTCGCCACGGTGTAGCCGGCGGCGTAGATGGGCGTGTAGGCGTCGACCGCCGGATTGTCGATAGCTTGGGACGGATTGGCGGGATTCACGATCGTGTCGGCACCGCGGTTGCCGATTACGATTGGGCCGCGGTAGCGCGCGCCCGCGCCGATCCGCAGTCCCTTGAGCAGGCCTCCGCCGATGGTGTAATCGGCGTAGAGGTTGGCGGAACTCGTGTCCTGCACGATTTGCGAACCCGGCGCGATGTTGCGGCGGGCGGTCACCATCGAATTCCAGTTGCTTACGGCGGCGTTCACATCCGGCGATCGCTGGTCGATCGGAATGGTGGTAATGATCGTCGCAATGTTGCTGGCGTCGACGTTGCCTCCGGCGTCGAGCACGATTTGGCGGAGGATGGGTAGATTTTTGTCGATGTAGGCGGCGGTGAGATTGGCGGCGTTGGTCGCGTCCACGCGAGCGATAGCGTAGTTGGCGGAAAGACGCAGCGACTTTGTGATGTTCGCGACGATTTCAAGTTCGTAGCCGTTTGCCTTCACATCGCGCTGGTCTTGGATGAACGCGGGTGGCACCTGAGCGACATCACGTTTGTTGACGCCGCCGCCGGAGAAATCGCCGACGGCGTTGGCGCTGATGATGGCGTTGAAGACTGTGCCGGAAATCGGTCCTGAAAACGGCTGGTTGACCTGTTGCGAAAAATAACGATTCAGGCTCACGCGCACGCGTTGATCGAAAAGGTTGAGCCGGATGCCCGCGTCGAAGCCATCCGACACGGTCGCGTGCAACAGCTCATTGTTGATGGTGGTATTGGCGGGAGGGATCGTGAACGTTTCGGCGTAGTTGGCGTAGAGGCTCACCGACGGACGGACGTGATAGACGGTCCCCGCCGAGTAGGTGATCTGGCGGTCCTTGAGCGTTGGGAAATTGAAGTCATCCTGAAAGCGGTCGTTGGCGTAGAGCTGCTGGCGCAGGCCGTTCGCATCGCGCGGTCGCGTCGCGGCAGGAGTCGCCGGGCCGATGGGCCGACCCTGCGCGTCCTTCGGCACGTAGGTCAGGGTGGCGTAGTCCGCAGGTGCTGGGGGGCGGTAGATAATCGCCTGGCCATCCCAGTTCGCGGGATAGTCGCCGTAGGCGGAATTGTAGGCGACCGTGTTCGAGAAGTCGTCGAAGCGCACGGCCGTGAGGACGCTCAGCCGCTTGAAGAATTTCGCGTTCATCGCGGCCAAGGCGTATTTATAGCGCTGGTCGCCGGTGGAATTGAGCGCTGCCTGCGCGGCGATGGGTTGGAACGCGGCCGGAACCACGCGATTGAGGCCCAGTACCGGGTCGATCAGCGTGACTTGCTCAAACTCCGGCAGTGACCGGCTGCGGTCGTTCCAATAGTAGCGGTAGCGTATCGGATTTCCGAGCGGCGAGCGCCGCGGGTCTGGATCAACGAGCGCATTGAGCTGCATGAACCGAGCGGTGGTGCGCTGATCGTTTTGGCCGAACAAGGCGTTGAATTTAAAATCACCGAACCGGGTGTCCTTGAGCCAAGCGATGGCGCCGCGGGCGTTGTAGAACGTGTAGTGGCGAATCTGTTTGGCGCGGCCGGCTTCGCTATAGGGGACGAGGAAATGGGGGTTCGTCGCGCCGTTGGGTAAATTGCGGTTGATATCGATCAGCGTATTGATGAGTCCGTTGGAGATCGTGTATTCGGCGTAGCGGAAACTCTGATTCGCGTCGAAGGCGGCCTCGACGAAGAGCGAGCGACCGAACGAGTGATTCACATAGAGGGCGACGTCGTGGAAACGCTGCCAGAAGCTCGGCGCATCGAGGGATTGCGTGAAACGCCGATCCGGGAGGCGAAATTGGGAGCCTGCGATGGCGTTGGCGAAACGGGTTTCGGGCAAACCGATCGATTCGAGGATGTCGGTGCCGGACGAGTTGGGCGTGTTGCCGACGTAGAGCCGGCCGCCGATGGGGACCTGGGCGTTGGCTGCGGCGCCAAGCGTGATGGCGCTGTTCTGGTAATTCATCACGCCGTTGAAACCGGAGCTGGGCGCGTAGACGTAGTAGCCGGTTGTGGCGTTGCGATTGATGCCGACCGCATTCGCGTTCGCGGGAGTGGCGGTGAGCGGGGCGGAGAACGTCGTCTTCCCGTCCCAACCGGCGAAGTTGTCCGCGATGGTCGTGTAGGCGGACATCCGGCGGCTCTCGCCATACTCGCCCTCAAGGCGAATGTCTGTCGCCGGACCTGCGCGCATCGTGCCGGTAAGTGACGCGGCTTTGATTTTTGAAAAATCGCGATCGCGCCAGCCTTGGGCGTCCTGCCACACGGCGTTGGCGCGGATTGCGACGCGGTTGTTGAGTGGCTGATTGACGTCGATCGCGGTCCGGAAGTTGGACCAAGATCCGACCGAGGTGGAGAGTTCGCGGGTGGGGCGGTTGAAGTGCGCCGTCTTGGTCACGACATTGGCGGAGCCACCGAGGGCGCCGTTGCCAAAGAGGATGGAGTTAGGGCCGCGCGAAAAATCGAAACGGTCAAGATTGTAGCTGTCGAAGTTTACGCCGAACGGAAAAAAATTCCGCTGTGGCGTGCCGGCCGTAACGCCGCGGCTGATGGTGACGAGGTTGTTGACCTGACTCGTCTGCAGCGCGCCGTTGTCGGCGTTGGCGTTAGTGTTGACCGTCCATTCAATGGCCGTCGCGAGGTTGGTGATATCGAGGGCGTCGATGAACTCGCGCGTGAGCACGGAATAGGCCGCGGGCGTGTCGGCGAGGTCGGAGGCAAGGCGCCCGCCGGCGAGCGACGAATTGGCGACGAAGCCGTTGTCTTTCGCGGTATCGACAATGAACGGCGAAAGTCTGACCGGTGTCCCTTCGGGCTGGGCGGAAGTGCTCGGGCTGATACCTTGGCCCCACAGCGGAGTGAACGCGGTGAGAGCGAGGAGCGGAAATAGCTGCGGGAAAAAAACGAAGCGAGGGAGTGTTTTCATCGGAGGGGTGCCGTGACTGCGCGGAATGTCTGCCGCTTTCTGCCGAATGGCAGACTAACGAACGTGAGCAGAGCGTGGGCTCGGCGCACGGGCGGTATCGAGCATTTTCCTTGAGCAGCTTAGGCTCAATGACGAGGTTTCCCGTTCAACGAGCGCTTCGAGGAAAAACTGGAGAAGAAGTTCGGCGACCCACTGCGGAATGGAATCACGTGGCTCGCCGAGAATTTCGCCCGAGAATTTCGAGCTCAATCGGCGTTGAACGTCCGCCACGCGGCGATGCTGCGGGCGAGGATGTCGCGCGGTTCGCCTTTGATGTTGTAGCCTTGGAAGCCGACGGGGCCGGTGTAACCGACGGTGCGGAGCGTGCGCAGAAAGGCGCCGAGATCGTAGCTGCCGGCGTCGAGCGGTTGGATGAGGCGGTCCCAGCTCATCGCGCGCGTATCACCCGTATCCGCACCGCTGATCGAGACGAACATCAGACGCGGCAGTGCGGCGCGGAGCACGGGCACGGGATCGCGGTCGGCGCCTTCGACTTTGAGCCAGTGGCAGAGGTTGAACGTCACGCCGATGTCGGGGCGATTGAGTTTTTCCGCGACGCGCAGCGCATCGTCGACGCGGGCTAGCCAGAAGCCGGTGTGGGGGTAGAGGGCGACGCGGATGCCGTTGGCCTTGGCGACGTCGGCGATGGCGCGGATTTGGCCGAGGACGTAATCATCGGCGTCGAGGGCGGACGGAGCGAAGAGTTTTCCGTCGGGGCGGGTGACTTTGTTAATGGCGAGCCAGAGGACGGTGTCTTTGCCACGCATCGCGACAAGCCACGCGCGGAGTGGGTCGTTCGGTGCGGGCGTGGAGGGGCTGAGTTCGAGGACGTGGTAGGCGTTGAAGAATTTCAGGCCGCGCGCGGTAATGGCGGGCAGCATCGTCTCGTCGGGCACGCGGCCGCCGAAGCCGTCGTAGCCGAGTTCCTTGAGCATGGCGGGCGCGACGTCGGGCCCGCCGCGGGCAATATTGTCCATCGCGAAAAATGGGTTTTTCGGGGTGCCCGTGACAGCAGTGGCGACAGCGGTGGCGAGAGCGAGCGCGAGGATGATGGTGCGATGGATCATGTGAGGATGGCTTTGACGACTTCGCCGTGGACGTCGGTGAGACGGTATTGGCGGCCTTGGAATTTGAAGGTGAGGCGCGTGTGGTCGATGCCAAGGCAGTGCAGAATCGTCGCCTGGAGGTCGTGGACGTGGACCGGATTTTCGACGACGTTGAAACCGAAGTCGTCAGTGGTGCCGTGAGTCGTGCCGCCCTGGATACCGCCGCCCGCCATCCAAATCGAAAAGGCTTTGCCGTGGTGGTCGCGGCCGTATTTTTCGCGATTGGCGTCGCCTTGGGCGTAGGGTGTGCGGCCGAATTCGCCGCCCCAAATGACGAGCGTTTCGTCGAGGAGGCCGCGTTGCTTGAGGTCTTTGATGAGGGCGGCGCTGGCTTGATCGACATCCATCGCCAAGCGCGGGAGGTGTTCGTTGAGCGCGCCATGGTGGTCCCAGTCGCGATGGTAGAGCTGGATGAAACGCACACCGCGTTCGGCGAGGCGGCGGGCGATGAGACAGTTGCGGGTGAAGGAGCCGGGCTCGTTCACAGCGGTGCCGTAGCTCTCGAGGGTGGCGGCGGATTCGCCGGCGAGGTCCATGAGTTCAGGTACGCTGCGCTGCATGCGGTAGGCCATCTCGAATTGGCTGATCCGCGTCTCGATCTCGGGGTCGCCGCTTACCGCGAGTTGCTGGCGGTTGAGGTCGGTGATGCCGTCGAGCATGAGGCGGCGGCGTTCGCGGGTGAGGCCGGGCGGATCGTTGAGGTAGAGGACCGGTTCGCCGCCGGCGCGGAATTGCACGCCCTGATGTTGGCTCGGCAGAAAACCGCTGCCCCACAGGCGCGCGAGCAGCCCTTGGCCGGCGCGGGCTTTGTTGACGGAGACGAGCACGACGAAGGACGGAAGGTTGTCGTTGAGGCGGCCGAGGCCGTAGTCGGTCCAGGCGCCCATGCTGGGGCGACCGGGGAGCTGGCTGCCGCTCTGGAAAAACGTGATGGCGGGATCGTGGTTGATCGCCTCCGTGTGCAGCGAACGGATGACGCAAATCTCGTCGGCGATGCCGCGAGTGTGCGGGAGGAGATCGCTGATGACGGTGCCGCTTTTGCCGCCGGGTTTGAAGTCCCACTTGCTGGGCTGGACGGCGAAGCGGGCCTGCGAAGCGACCATGCCGGTGATGCGTTGGCCGCGGCGGATCGAGTCGGGGAGGTCTTCGTTGAAGCGCTGGCGGAGGATGGGTTTCTCGTCGAGGAGATCGAGGTGGGAGGGGCCGCCGGATTGGAAGAGACAAATGACGCGTTTCGCTTTCGGCGCGAAATGCGGGAGGCCGGGGAGGGCGCCGGCGGCGCGGGCCGTGGCGGAAGAGGGGGAGACGGAGAGAGGGGGAGAGGGGGAGGCCGGCGCGGCGAAGGCGTCGCGGCCGAGGAGTTGGGCGAGTGCGGCGGTGCCGAGGCCGAGGCCGGTCTTGGCGAGAAAATCTCGGCGGGAGTGGAACTGCTCGTAGTGGTTACACGACATGGCGGGTCAGTTCTTCGTGATCGTTTCGTCGAGGCTGAGAATCATACTGGCGACGGCGGTGGTGGCGGCGAGGTCGGCCGGGGCGAGCGTGGCGTCGATGGCGGAGGCACCGGTCTTTACGAAGGCGTAGGCATCGGAACCGTGCGCGATAAAATCGGTGCGGAGTTGGGCGAGCGTTTTGGTGAGGACAGCGATCTCGGTCGCCTTGGGCCGGCGGCCGGTGGCGAGACGGAAGGCGAAGGCGACGCGGGCGGAATCATCGGGGCCGCCCTCGCGCACCATGCGCGTGCCGAGTTGGCGGGCGGCTTCGAGGGTGCCGGGCTCGTTCCAGAGTGTGAGGGCTTGCAGGGGTGTATTCGTGCGAGCGCGACGGACGGTGCAGAACTCGCGGTCGGGCGAGTCGAAGGTCGTCATCGCCGGATGAGGCATGGTGCGTTTCCAGAATGTGTAGAGGCTGCGGCGGTAGAGTTCCTCGCCGGTGCTCACGCCCCACTTGGTGCTCGGGTAGGGCGCGTCGACGACGATGCCTTCGTAGAGCTTTTCCGGTTGATAGGGATAGACGCTGGGGCCTCCGAGGTGGGACGAGAGCAGACCCGAGACGGCGAGGGCTTGGTCGCGAATGAGCTCGGCGGGGAGCCGTACGCGCGGACCGTGGGCGAGGAGGCGGTTTTCGGGATCACGGGCGACGAGCGCGGGTGTGGTGGCACTCGACTGGCGGTAGGTCGCGGACAGCACGAGGGTTTTGAGGAGTGCTTGGGTGTTCCAACCGCCGTCGATGAAATCGCGAGCGAGGGTGTCGAGGAGCTCGGGGTGGCTCGGCCACTCGCTCTGATAACCGAAGTCTTCGAGGGTTTTCACGAGGCCGGTGCCGAAGAGCTGCGCCCAAAAACGATTCACGACGACGCGGGCGGTGAGCGGGTGATTCGGTTGCGTGAGCCATTGAGCGAGACCGAGACGGTTGCGCGGGGCACCGGCGGGCCACGGGGCGATGAGGGCTTCGGGGACGCCGGGCGTGACGGGCTCGCCGGGTGCGTCGTAGTTGCCTCGATTGAGTACGAACGTGGGGCGCGGCTGCGGGAGCTCTTGCATGACCATCGCGGTGGGCAGGCTGCGCCGGAGGGCGAGCTGTTTTTCCCGGAGGGCGGTGTGTTCGGGGGCGGTGAGCAGGGCGTCGCGGAGCCAAGTGCGTTCGAGGTCAGTCGCGGTGGCGGGAGTGGACGTGATTCGGGCGAGCGCGCGGGGGAGCGCGACGGCGGCGAAGTGCGCGCGGACGACAGCGGAGTCGAGGGCCGTGGGGAAGGCGCAGACGTCGCCGAGCGCACCGCGCCAGCGGACGCTGTCTTTGGCGTTGTCGGCACCGACGAGGAAATCTTTTTTGGGCTGCTCGGAGCTGGCGCCGTCGTAGAGAACGCGCGTGGGGAGTTCGCAGCCGTCGACGAAGAAGCGGAGATTGGCAGCCTTTTTCCCGCCGGCGTAGACGAGGGCAACATGGCGCCAGTCGCCGGGGTGGATCGCCGCGCCCTCGGTGCGGAGGATGAGCGCATAGACGGGCAGACGGTCGCTGAAGCGCACCTCGATTTCACCGTCGACGAGGCGGATCTCGCGGCCCTTGCCGAACTGCGTGTCGGAGGGAGAGCCGAGGTGATTGAGCGTGGAGAACAGCGCGACATCGCGGGGATTGTCGGTGTCGGGTTTTATCCAATACGCGAGGGTGAGGCCCGACTTGGCGGCGAAATCGAGTTGGGCGGCGGGGATGGTCGGCGCGGGTTTCGCGAGGTCGGCGCGCCAGCCTTGGTCGAGGGAAGGCTGGGCGGCGGAGCCGAGCAGGGTGACGCCGGGATGGGCGTCGGCTACGGCGCGAGCGGTGGCGGCGAGCGCGGCGAGGCGGGCGTGGTCGGTCGGTGACCAACGCCAGACGGTGCGAGCGGCGGTGAGTGTGGCGTCGAGGGCGGCGAGTGCGCGTTCGTGATCGGCCAGGGCGGCTTGTTGCTCGCGGGTCGGCGCGGGAATCATCGGGACGGCGTTGGCGACGCGGCCGTCCTCGCCGTGCTCGGGGACGTTATTGAAGAAGGCGGAGAGCTGGTAGAAATCCTTTTGTTTGATCGGGTCGAATTTGTGATCGTGGCATTTGGCGCACTCCATGGTGAGACCGAGCCAGGCGGTGCTGAGGGTGCGAACGCGGTCGGCGACGTACTCGAGGCGGTATTCCTCATCGATGATACCGCCCTCGGAATTGATGACGTGGTTGCGGGCGAAGCCGGTGGCGATCAGCGCGTCGAGTCGCGCGGAGCGGAGATCGGGGCCGGACGAGCGGAGTGCGTCGTCGGGCAGCAGGTCGCCGGCGATTTGTTCGGTGATGAAACGGTCGTAAGGGAGATTGGCGTTGAAGGCGTCGATCACCCAATCGCGCCAGCGCCACATGGTGCGGGAGGAGTCGTTGTTGAAGCCGTGGGTATCGGCGTAACGCGCGGCGTCGAGCCACTCGATGGCTTGGCGTTCGCCGTAGTGGGGAGAAGCCAACAGGCGATCGACGGCGGTCGTGTAGGCGGACTCGCCGCGTTTTTTCACGTCGACGGCGAAGGCGTCGAGTTCGGCGGGTGTGGGTGGCAGGCCGATGAGATCGAAGCTGGCGCGGCGCAGCCACGTCTCGGGGGCGGCAGCGGGGGCGGGCGCGAGGTTTTCGCGCTCGAGGCGCGCGAGAATGAAGTGATCGAGCGTGGTGCGCGGCCAATGGGCGGTGGTGAGCGTGGGCAGCGGGGCGCGCTGTGGCGGGATGAAGGCCCAGTGTTTTTGGTAGGTCGCGCCCTCGGCGATCCAGCGACGGAGCAAGGCGGTTTGTTCTGGGGTGACGTGCTTGTTGGAACTGGGCGGCGGCATCTGCTCGTCCGCGTCTTTAGAGAGGAGACGGATGAGGAGTTCGCTGTCGTCGGGTTTGCCGGGGGCGATGACGAAACGGCCGTCGCGCTCGCGGGTGGCGTCGTCGCGGTCGTCGAGGCGGAGCTTGGCCTCGCGGCGGTTGGCGTCTTGGCCGTGGCAGTGAAAACAGTTTTCGGAGAGGATGGGACGGATGTCGCGGTTGAATTCGAGTCGCGCGGGCTCGCCTCCGGCCGCGGAGGAGAGCGCGGCCAAGACGAGGCTGAACAGGCGACGGAGAATGGGTGCGGACATCGTGGCGGGTGTGGGCCCTGCTCTCACGCGCAGGGCGACCGGAGGAGAGGAGGAGAATTAAGGGGAAGGGAGCTCGCGGAGCTTGATGGCGCGGAACCACGCTTCGTCGCCGTGATCGGTGAGCATAATATGGCCGCGGAGTTTTTGACCGAAGTCGGGGTATTTGTTGAATTTACTTTTAGCGATGCCGGCTTTGACGGCGGTGCTGCCGAGTTCGTAGGTGAGGACGTTGCGGTCGTTGAGCCAGTGCTCGACGATCTGGCCGCGGACGACAATGCGGGAGCGGTTCCACTGGCCGGGCGGGTTGAGCGGGCGGTCCGCGGCGGGCGCGAGAACCTCATAGAAAGAAGCGGTCTTGGACTCTGGGTGGAGCGAGGCCCACTTTGGGGCGTCGTCGTCGATCATCTGATACTCGTGACCGGGAGCGGCGGGGCGTGCTTCGGTGACGAGATATTTCACGCCGTTATTGCCGTCTTTCTCAATGCGCCATTCCCAACTTAATTCGAAGTTGTCGAAGGTCTGCGCGGTGATGATATCGCCGGTTTTGATGCCGGCGACTTTCTTGAGAATGCCGTCCTCCACTTTCCAACCCGGGCCGATGGGGGTCGTGGCGGGTTTGCTGAAGAGGCGCCAACCCGTGAGGGAGTGGCCGTCGAAGAGGAGGCGCCAGCCAGCGGATTTTTCGGCCGCGGTGAGTGGGGCGGGTGACGAGGCCGGCACGGCGGGAGTGGCGGCGCGAGCGCCGAGGGTGAGGGTGACGAGGAGCGCGAGGGAGCTGAGGGTGAGGCGAAGCGGGGAGGGACGCATAGGGTAAAGCGAGAGCTAGGTGGGGCAACGCGAGGCGGTCAACGCGCGAGGGGCATGACGGTGTTACAGGAGCGGGTGGCGTCTTTGAGGTCGAGGCCGGGGCCTTCGGCGGTGGCGCAGAAGAGGTGTGTGGGCCGGCAGTCTTCGATGAGCAGGTGCGGGCGATGCGTGGGGTGAGGGGAAGTGAGAAGGTTTTTTTGGGAAAAGAGAGCCCCGAAGCGGGAGAAGTTCGGTTCAAGCGGAGCTTTCGCTCGACGTTCGGTTGCCTCCGGCGCTGACTCTGTCGCTCCCATGGCGCGCGCAATGTCTTTCCCTGCACCCCCTCCGCCCAGTCCCGCAGGGCAATGATTCCATGAGCAAAAAGAAACCCATCCCCCGCGGTCACTCAAAAAAGCAAGCAGAGGTCTCCTTGGTTCGCTCGTCGGCCGCGGAATACCTTACCTTCGTGGCGGCCAGCGGCGTCGGTGGCGTGGAGGCCGTTTACGCCGACGAAAACGTTTGGCTCAGCCAGAAGATGATGGGGCTGCTCTACGACGTGGAGACGCACACCATCAACTACCACCTCAAAACGGTCTTCGCGGACCGCGAGTTGCAGGAAGATTCAGTTATTCGAAATTTTCGAATAACTGCCGCCGACGGGAAATCCTACGATACCGGGCACTACAACCTCTCCGCGATCATCGCCGCGCCGTCAGCGAGTCCGACCGGGAAGTGCCGTGTGCCGAAGTGCGAATGCCGAACCGCGTTTTCTCCATTTCGACATTCGAAATTCGCTTTTTTTGACTTCGCCTACTTCCCAGGCCGGCTCTTCTACAGCGCGCAGATTCTCGTCTGCCTCTCGTTCGGCGGAAAAAACATCCAGCTCGATTCAGCGAACGATGCCCGTTTCTTCGCTGGCACCACGGATCTCAACTTGGCAGCGTGACGTCGTGAAACTAGCAGTCATCGAAAACCCCAGAAGTCGTCAGGCGGAACTTGGACAGTTCCTCACCGCGAGGCCTGTGGCTGACTTCATGGCTTCAATGTTCGGGCCGCTTCCGCGAACGGTGCGCCTGCTTGATGCAGGCGCGGGTGCTGGCTCACTCACTGCCGCATTCGTTTCCCGGTGCTGTGAAAAGGGCGACGGCGTCCGCGCTATCGAAGCGACCCTCTACGAACTCGACGGAGAAATCCTCGACGCATTGGCCGAGACGATGCGCGAGTGCGAGCACCGCTGCGCCGACGCGGGCATTCGCTTCACATTCGCCATCCATTCCGCCGACTTCATTCAAGAAATGTCGTTGCGTCTTGCGGGTGATTTGTTCGGCACGCCACAGCCGCACTCCTTCGACGCAGCTATTGCGAATCCGCCTTATCGTAAAATCAGCACCGACTCCGCCGAGCGACGCGCGCTGCGGTTGATCGGCGTCGAAACGAGCAATCTCTACACCGGCTTCATCGCCATCATTCAGCGCCTGCTCGTTCCCGGCGGACAACTGGTCGGCATCACGCCACGGAGCTTTTGTAACGGCCCTTACTTCCGTCCATTCCGTGAAGACTTCTTGAGCCAACTGGAACTGCGCCGACTCCACGTTTTCGAATCTCGCCAAGCCGCCTTTCGCGACGACAGCGTGTTGCAGGAGAATGTCATCTTCCACGCAGTGAAGGGCCGGAACCAACCCAACGAACTCACCATCTCCAGCAGCAGCGGCGAGCATGGCGACGACATCACCGCGACCGTCTTTCCCTTCGCCGACATCGTCCACCCGCGCGACCCCGAGAAGTTCATCCACATCCCCTCCACGGCCAGCCACGCCAAGGCCAAGGAAACCATGGACGGCCTCAGATCCAGCCTCGCCTCGTTGGGCATCACCGTCTCGACCGGGCGCGTCGTGGACTTCCGCCTCAAGAACGCCCTGCGCAAAGAACCCGAGAGCGGCACCGTGCCGCTGCTCTATCCCTGCCATTTCAATGGCGGCACCGTCCACTGGCCCAAGCTCGAAGCCCGCAAGCCCAACGCCATACTCGACAACGACGAGACGCGCCCATGGCTCGTGCCTTCTGGCGTGTATCTGCTCACGAAACGTTTCACGTCAAAGGAAGAGCACCGCCGTCTCGTCGCCTGCCTGTTCGACCCGGACCAAGTGAAGACGAAGTGGGTCGGCTTCGAGAACCACCTGAATTACTTCCACACTTGCGGGCATGGCTTGGAGCGCACCCTGGCCGTCGGCCTCTACGCCTTCCTGAACTCCACCGTCGTTGACCAGTATTTCCGGCGCTTCAGCGGACACACGCAAGTGAACGCCACCGACCTGCGCACCCTGACCTATCCCGACCGCGACACGCTCCAAGCGATGGGCCGCGACATGAAATCCCTCGACGTCTCGCAGGACGAAATCGACCAAACCGTCACCAAACATCTTCATGCCCGCCGCTAAACCCAACCGCAAAGCCGCCGCCCGGAAAAAGCGGCTCGCCGAAACCATCGCCGCGCTCACAGCTTTGCAGTTCGGTGCGAAGCAGCGCAACGAAACCGCCGCCTACACGTTGCTGGCCCTGCTCGACCTCCAGCCCGATGCCGCATGGGCTGACGCGCAGGCTCCATTGCGTGGCATCACCCCCATTATTGACTTCATCGCCACCGCCTACGGCAACCGCTACGCGCCTAACACCCGCGAAACCATCCGCGACGATGCCGTGAAGTTCTTCGTCGAGGAGGGCCTGCTGCTGCGCAATCCCGACGACCCCAACCGCCCGACCAACAGCGGCAAGACGGTGTATCAAATCGAACCGACCGCCCTTGCTCTCTTCCGCAAGTTCGGAACGCTCGAATGGACTCCCGCCTTGGGGCATTACCTCGCCAGTCGCGAAACGCTCAAGCACGAGATTGCCCGGAAGCGTGACCTCGCCCGCGTGCCCGTCACGTTGCCCGATGGCGGGCAAGTGGCGCTCTCACCCGGCGGCCAGAATCCGCTCATCAAGGCCATCATCGAACACTTCTGCCCCGCCTTTGCCCCCGGCGGCGTGGTGCTCTACATCGGCGACACCGAAAACAAGTTCGTCCATTTGGAAACCGCAAGCCTGGCCGCGCTCGGCGTCACCTTGGATTCCGCGGCCAAGATTCCCGATGTCATCGTCCACGATACCAAGCGAAACTGGCTCCTGCTCATCGAAGCCGTCACCAGCGCCGGGCCAGTTGATGGCAAGCGCCGCAAGGAACTGAAAGACCTGTTCGCCGGTTGTAAAGCGGGTCTCGTGTTCGTCACCGCCTTCGAGAACCGCCGCACCATGCAAACCTTCGTCTCGCACATCGCCTGGGAATCCGAGGTCTGGATCGCCGAAGACCCCGACCACATGATCCACTTCAACGGCGAACGCTTCCTCGGGCCGTATCCAGATGTGATGCCAGCAAAGCCATGACTGACTCATTCACCATTCGAACTTCAGCATTCGGCATTCACCCCACCCGCCTCGCCCTCATCGAGGCCGACCTCGTGGACTACATGGTCGCCCTCCCCGCAGACAAGACACACGATTGATTACAAGATTCTCCCATGTCCGAAATCAAATTTGGGGAAATTGCCTCTCGTGGAGGAAGTGTGGCTAACGCCTTCGAAGAGCTGTGTTGCCATCTAGCCTCCAGAACTCAACCGACCGGCACGAAGTTCGAGCGCTACCGCGGCGCCGGCGGCGATGGCGGCGTGGAATGTAAAGTGATCGATGCTAACGGCTCCGCGACGGGCTGGCAGACGAAGTATGTTTTCGATATCGGAGGACTCCTAAACCAAGCCCAGCAATCGCTCGAAACTGCGCTTTCGGTCCACGCCGACCTAACGCGCTACGTGGTTTGCTTCCCGTTCGAACTCACAGGCACGACCGCGCGCAAAGGGAAGAGCCAGACCGAGAAGTTCAATGACTGGGTTCGTAACGCAGAAGTCGATGCAAAGTCTAAGGGGCGCGCACTGACCATCGAACGCCGCTCGGCGCATGACATTAGAGACCTCCTGCTAGCGAACGACTCGTCAGGCGGCCTGCGCCACTATTTCTTCTCCGCAGCCACATTCTCGGACCAGTGGTTTGCGGATCACGTTGCCGCCGTGATGCACAAGGCTGGTCCGAGGTATAACCGAGAGATCAACCTCGAAACACCCTTGTCGGGATGGTTCTCGTCATTCGGCGGGGGCGCTGACTGGCAAGGGCAGCTTGCGGATCAGCTCGACGCCTGCCGGAAGCAAGCAGCCCGCGTCGAGGAGCTGGCCGAAGAGAAGGGTGGCAACGCAATGCGTCCCGGCTGGCCCCAAGCCGTCTATGACAAAGGCAAGAAGGTTGCCGCCGAATCGAAAAGCTGCATCGAGAGTGCAGAGGCGCTCGCGTCCGCCCCGACGGAAAAGGAACTCTCGAAGCTTGAGACTTCGATTGCTCGGCTCCTCGGAGAGCTCGCCGAAATCGACATGGAACTCGCCGCGGACTTGGACGCAAAGCACGGTGAAGGCTCCGCAGACTCGAAGCAGTTTCGATCTTACATGGCCGAGTATATGGTCTCGTTACGGCGGAGTCGTAGCCGCTGCACTTCGAGCCTCGGTATCCGAAGTCGTCCAGAATACGCTTCGCGATCCAACGCCCGATGTGCGGCTTGGGCATCGCGTGATTCCATCCGCTCAGGCAATTGATCGAGTAGTGGTTGAAATCGTCATGCAGGCAGCTTCGAACTACCAGCCTTGCGCCGTGCTCGTTCTCGTTTTCCCACACCTTCTCGTCGCTCTCGGTTGGAGGGTCGGGGAGCGCTGTCTTCGAATTGCGCTGGTTCGGAAGCGTCGGCTCTAACCCCTTAGCGAGGCAGCCGAGGTGTGCCGCGAGCTCAGCGATGCAGCGGATGTGGTCGCGAATGACCGCGTTCTGAAAATCGTCCGCGTGCGTTGCATAGGCGGTGAGCAACACTTCGGCTAGCTCCCTTAGGACGGCTTCGTCTCGCGATTGAATCAAGACGCCAACAATACAGCTCGACTACCCTACGTGGGTTAGTCGCAGAGACGACCTTCCTTCGATGGAATCGCTGCTCGTGCCGAAGAGCCTGTGACCGGCGGCGCGAACAGCGACTGTTTCTGGCGGTTGAAAAGTCACCTGAGATAAAACGAGGCCGGCGGCACCGTTGTGGGTGCCGGCGGCGGAGTGGCGAAGGCTCGGGCGGTGCGCGTGTCAGGTCGGTGCCACCGTTGGTTC
>CANIJN010000050.1 GCA_947467625.1 Opitutia bacterium
GAACGAGCCCCTTCGGCTGGCTCAGGGCAGGCCCGTTCGGCGAGGTCTGGGCGGGCGTGACGGAGGCGGGGAGCGGTTTAGTCGCGAGCGCAAAGGTGGCGCCTTTCGTGGCGGTGAGTTTCGCGGTGGCGCGCTGGCGTTCCCATTTCCACGCGGCGTCGAACACGGCGAGGAGTTCGCCCTTTTCGTTGGTGAGTTTGCCGTCGGCGAACGTGACCGGTGTGCGGTCGTCGACGGTGATGGTGATAGTGCCGGCGGCGCCCTGCGCGAGGTCGAATTTGACGAACGTCACGCCGTGCGCGGCGAGGGCCGGATCGGTGCTGGCGAAGGCCTCGAGCCGGTAGATCTCGGCGGGACGTTGCGCGCGCGTCTGCGTGAGCGGGACGGCGCCCTCGGATTGGACCGGGGAAGTGTGGCGGTAGCGGATTTCGGCGATGGGCAACCAACCCTCGGCGAGGGTCGGCTCGCCGGTGCGGTCGCGGAAGGTGCCGAACATCAATTCGTCGGGGCCGACGCGGAAAGTGAAGGGGGTGCCGTTGTCGTGCCAGCTGCGCGTGCCGCCGCGGAGGTTGACGCCGCTGCCGTTGGAAATGAGGCGCGCCTTGACGGGCGAGTTCGGCGCGCTGAGGACGATGGGGTAGTAGCGGAAGTCGGCGTTGACGTAGCGGGGCGGTGGTAGGAGCGGGGCGAAGAAGGCGTAGCTGGCGCCGTTGGGCTGGGCCATCGCGGCTTCGCCCCAGAGGTCGAGTTTGGAGGCGAGGGCGGTTTCGAGAGGCGGAAGGGAGGCGGGCGGTGCGGCGCCGTGGAGCTGAGCGAGGCCAAAGCCCCCGGGGAAAACAGCAAGGAGGGCCAGTCGGGCGAGCGGGAAAGAGGACATGGGGCTAAAAATTTCCCCGGAGGCCAAAAATCCAGAGCGCGCCGTAGCGGTCGCTCTGGCGGAACTTGGCGTAGGCGGGCGTGAGCGGACCACGGCGTTCGAAGTCCTCGGGTTCGTCGGTCAGATTGCGGATGTTGCCGAACAGTGAGAGTTTTTTCGTGAGGTGATATTCGCCGGTGGCGTCGATGAGGCGACGCGGGGTGGCGAAGGTGAAGGTGTCGGGGCCGACGCTGCCGCCGGTGATGGCGGCGAGCTGCCGGCGGCTTTGGAAGGTCCAGTTGAGACGGAGGTTGAATTTTGCGCGCGTGAGAGAAATGCCGGCGCTGGCGGTGCGCGGGATCATGCCGGAAAAATTGTCGGCCTCGGCGCCGGTGATGCGCTGCGAGACGGCGCTGGCGAAGACCTGGAAGCCCCGCGCCCACGGGGGGAGAAAGGTGAGGGCCTGGCGGTATTGAAGGTCGACGCCATCCATGTGCACGGTGCCGGGCACATTGTATTGGGTGCGGACATCGAATAGCCCGTACTCAGCGGCATCGAGGCCGTGGATGGCGAGGAATTCGGGCGTGCTCGCGAGCGTGGTGTTCCCGAAGAAGTTTTCGAATTGCCGGCGATAGGCGCCGACTGAGATGAGGCCGATGCCTTCGAAATAATACTCGAGGCCGAGTTTGCCGGTGCGCGCACTCCAGACCTTGATCGCGGTGTTGCTGAGGGAGATAAAATTTGTCGGGCCCGGCGGAGCGGAGAGGTCGGGCAGGGTGACGCCGCCGGCGTATTGGTTGTAGTTGGGCCGGCCGACCGAGTGGTAGTAGGCCGCGCGCGCGAGCAGGTTTTCGCGGAGGTTGTAGCTCGCGTTCAGGCTGGGGAAGAAACGCAGGTATTCTTTTTCCACGTGGGCGCCGCGCTCGCGATAGGTGCGCTTGGAAATATCGAGCGCTGCGGTGGAGAGGGGGAGTGGCCGGCCGTTGGCGCCGAGGATGGGGCGGCCGCTGGCGTCGCGCTGGAAATTGAGCGTGGGGTCTTCGCGCGGGCCATCGGCGACAATGTTCGTCTGCTCGGCCCGGAGCCCGCCGGTGAGTTTGAGGCGGTTTTCTAAAAGCTGAACGTCGCCGCGCAGATAGGCGGAGCTCGTGATCTCTTCGGCGTATTTGGACAGGCCGACACTGGAGCGATAGGCGTTGTTTTCGTTCTGCGTGAAATAGGCGGGCTTAGCCTGATAGAGCTCCCAGAGTTTTTGGTTGCTGATGCGTTGCGTGGACGGAAAGCCGAAGACGCCGGGGCGACGGGAGAATTCGGGATCGAGGACGACGGCGGCACTGTCGTCACTGGTGCCGGTGGGGGCGGTGGTGGCGCGGCCGTCGGCGCCGACAAAGGTGTAAACGGCGGACCCGCCGAGGCGGTCGCGCGAGCCTTGACGCAGATCGAGGCCGGCCTTCAAGGCGACGGGAACGCGCCACGTGAAATCGCGGGCGATGTTGGCGTAGGCACTGCGTTTAATGTCGTGGGTGACGTCGTCGAAGCGGCGGCCGTATTGGGAATTTCCACTCCCGCTGGTGAGGGTATAACTGGAGAGAGCATAGGGATCGACGAGGGCGCCGGTCGCTCCGTCGGTCACGGTGATGCGGCCCGGACGAAACGGGCCGATCTCGTCGAACGAGACGGTGACGCCGGAGCGTTGGGCCGATACGCCGCCGAAATAGCCGCGGGAAAGATTGCTGGAGATGCTGCGGGCGCGGGAGTCGCCGGCACCGGCTTCTATTTTCCAGAGGGGGCCGGCATGGCGGTAGACGAGGGTTGTGCTCAGGTTGGCGGAGTCTTGGTCGCGGTCGGCATTGGCCATGGAGAGGCTCCCGCCGCCGGCGAAACCGTGGGTGTAGGTCGGCCCGAAATTTCCAACGAGCACCCGGTTGACGCTAAACGTGAGGTCGCGGCTGCTGTAATCGCCGGCGAAGGACGCACCCTGCACGGAGAAGGCAAGGCGGTCGGCCGCACTGAGTTTATAATCGACGGTGGCGCCGGCGGACGTGCGGCGCGTTTGGCGGGGGAAATCGCGGAAGAGGTAATCGCTGAGATAAGGTTTATCGGGCGTGGTCGTGGGCAGGAAACCGCCATTGGTCCCGGCGGCGGCGGCGCGCCACGTCGTCTGCACAAACGTCGAGGGTTGGTATTGGGTCGAGGAGCCGCCGGAGAGGGTGAAGCCGAAACGGGCGTTGACGGGTTTCACGTAGGAGAATTCGAAGCCGGGATTTACTTTGCGTGTGGTGCCGCTCCCGGGGCCGGGGGTGGGGTGAACGTCGCGCGCGTCGTCCCGCATCAGGACGTAGGCGCTGGCGTTGAGGAGTGGTTGGGAGCGGTCAAAGGCGCTGCGGGGAACCATGTTAATCGAGCCGGCGAGGGCCATGCCCGGTGATTCGGGGGTGGGGGAGAAACGGACCTCGATGCGCGCGAGGTTGTTGGTGGCGACATTGGTCATTTGCATATTGCGCGCGGTGTTGGCCTGCGCGCTCGCCTGATCGAAGCCGTTGACCGTGACCGGCGTGTAGTCGGCGGGAGCGCCGTTGAGCTGGATGTTCATCGCCTCGCCGCCGACCCACGCGACGGATACGCCCGGCACGGACTTGAGGAGCTCGCCGACGCTGCCATCGGCGGTCGTGCCGAATTCGTCGGCGGCGATGACTTTGCGCATGTCGGCGGCGAAGCGCTGATCATTGATGGCGATCGCCGCGCCATCCATGTCGCGGGACGAGGCGACGACGAACTGGCCGAGTTTGACCGGGCCGGGGCTCGACGCGGAGTCCTCGCCGAGGGGGCGGAGGTTGAAATCTTGGCGGAAGCGCTGACCCGCGTTGACGACAACGGTCGCGGTTTCAGGAGTGAGGCCTGTGTAGAAAACCCGGATACGAGCGGTGCCGGCGGGCACGCTCGGAAATGTGTAGTGGCCGAGCGAGTCCGTGAGCGTGGCCAAGGCGCTCCCATCGATGGTGACGCGGGCGCGCTCGAGAACTTCGCCGTTGGTGGCGAAGGCCACGAGGCCGGAGAGGGAGCCGGTGCGCGTTGTGGGAGCGTCGGCGGCCGAGGACAACGCACTGAGGATCAGCGCGAGTAATCCGGTGGCGATGCGCACGAAAGGCGGCGGGGTTGAGCAACGTGTGCGGAGCAGAAGGCAAGACATGGGGGAGCGTGGTGGGATGACCGAGACGAAGGGGAGGGCGTAAACGTGAGCCGCCTGAAGTGACGAGGCAAGGGCGCTCGTGGGAGCAGGGCATGGGAGTGGGCGGGTTGCGCGGAGGGGTTCGGCAGAGCGGCGATTCCCTTGACACAGATGCGACCGAGCGAGAAAGCATAACGATGTTCTCGCCGCCGTCGCCGACTCATTTGGTTTCTACCGGAGTGAACGGCTGGGCGTGGCGGTGCGGGAGCGTTTGGGGGCGCGCGCTGGGGTGGGGGCTCTTGCTGGCGACCGGCTGGGCGGCTGAACCGGCCGCGAAAAATGAAGCGGTCGAGGTGAAGTTGAACGTTGCTTATGCGGACAACGCGAATCCGCGCCAGACCCTGGACCTCTACCTGCCTCGGGAGCGGGTGGCGGGGCGCCGCTTGCCCGTCGTGGTGTTTATCCACGGCGGCGGCTGGCAGAATGGGAACAAGTCCGCGGGCATGTCATGGGTGCAGCCCTACGCGGCGAGCGGGCACTATGTGGGCGTTGCGGTGGGCTATCGCCTCGCGGGCGAGGCCCCGTGGCCTGCGCAGATCCATGACTGCAAGGCGGCGGTGCGGTGGCTGCGCGCCAACGCGGCGCGCTACGGGCTCGACGCGGACAGGATCGGGGTCGAGGGGAATTCGGCGGGTGCGACGCTGGCGCTGCTCTTGGGCGCGAGCGCAGGTATCGCGGAATTGGACGGCGCGCTGGGGCTACATGTGGCGGAGAGCAGCCGCGTCGCGGCCGTCGTGAATTTTTTCGGACGCATCAATTTTCTAGCGGAGCCGGTGTCGGCTCGCGCTGGGTCGGGGCAAGCGGCGGCGCTGACTGGGCGACTCAAGGTCCTATTCGGCGGGACGCTCGAGGAGAAAGCGGAGCTCGCGCGGCTGGCTTCGCCGGTGAACCACATCGGGGCGGGCGACGTGCCCGTGATGACCGCGCATGGGACGAGCGACGAACTGGTGCCCTACGTGCAGGCCTTGGAGCTCGACGCGGCGATGAAGCGCGGCGGCGTGACGCACCTCCTCATTCCGATGACGGGCTTCGGCCATGGGTTTCAAAATGCCGAGGCGAATCGCCGCGCGCGGCAGTTCTTCGACCGGTATTTGCGCGGCGTCGTGACGGAGATTTCGACGGAAGCGATCGTGGCGCCGGCTAAGAAATAGGGCAGGTGCGCGGATCCGTTTACCGCATGGCGGCGCGGGATTCGCCGGAGCGTGGATCGAAGGAGACGGCGCTGACAGTCGCGCTCACGGCGGTTTTAATTTTGTAGCCCAGGGCCGGAAGCGCGGCGCGTTCGGTGGCGGGCCACGCGCCCTCCAGCTCGACGGCGGGCGTGCCTTCGGTGTGCGGGCGCGGGGCGGCGACGGCGGCTGCGAGCGGGCGGTTGAGCGCGACGAATTGGAGGAGGGTTTCGAGCGTGGCGTTGGGGATCTTGCGTCCGCCGCGGCCGCCGACGGCGAGGACGGGGCGCCCCTCGCGCAGCACGATACTCGGGCACATATTGTGGAGCGGGCGTTTGCCGGGGCCCGGCGCGTTGGCGTGGCCCGGTTTCGTTTCAAAGCGCGACATGCCGTGGCCGAGGGTGAGGCCGAGGCCGTCGACGGTGACGCCGGCCCCGAAGCCATTGCCGTGGGTGAGCGTCACCGCAGCCATGTTACCGTGGCGGTCGACAGCGCTGAGGTGAATCGTGCCGCCGTGCGGGCGCGGCGTGGCGGCTTGAGGGAGAATCGTGCCGGATTTCACGGCGTGGCGAATGCGATCGGCGCAGGCGCGCGCGTAGTCATCGGAAAGAAGTTTTTCCTGGGGGATAGCAGCGTGAGCCGGATCGCCGAGGAGCGCGAGGCGGTCGCTCCACGCGAGGCGGAGAGCTTCGAGGTAGGCGTGCGTGCGGGCGAGGCCGGCGGGCTCGCGGTGCCAATCGAGCGCGCGCAGCGTGGTGAGGCACTGGAGCATCGTGAAGCCGCCGGCCGTGAGCGGGGCGGTGCAGACCTCGCTGCCCTGCCACGTGAAGCGCAGCGGGGCGACTTCGTGGGCGCGGTAGGCGGCGAGATCGGCGGCGGTGACGATGCCACCGTTTTTCGCGAAGTCGTCGGCGATGCGTTGGGCGATGTCGCCGCGGTAAAACGAATCGACGGAGTTGCGTTGCGCGAGCGTCGTGAGGAGGGCGGCGAGCTCGGGGTTGCGGAAGGTTTCGCCGGCGGCGGGCGGGGCGCCGTTTTTCAGAAAGAGCGCGCGCCCACCGGCGTGCGTGCTGAACGTCGGAGTGAGGTTGCGGATCGTGGTGGCGATGGCAGCGCTGAGCGGGAAGCCGTCGCGCGCGAGGGCGATGGCGGGCTGGACGGAGTCGCGGAAAGAGCGCGTGCCGTGGCGGTCGAGGGCACGTTGAAGACCGGCCAAAATGCCGGGGACGCCGGCGGCGAGCCAGCCGACATCGTTGACGCGACCGCGGACGTTGCCCTTTGCGTCGAGGGGAAACAGGTCGGCGCTGGCGGCGGCGGGCGCGGCGGAGTTGGCGTCGATGGCGACGACATTTTTGCCGTCGGCGGATGCGATCATGATGGCGGTACCATAACCGCCAATACCGGTCATCGCAGGGGAGCAGACGGCGGCGGCGAGGGCGGATGCGACCACGGCGTCGACGGCGTTGCCCCCGGACGCGAGGACCTCGGCGCCAATCTTGTCGGCGGTCGGTTCACCGCGGACGACGCCGTGCGGATGGGCGGGCGCGGCCGCGGCGCGGAGCACGCGGGGGAACGTGAGGGTGGTGGCGACGGCGCCGGCCGCAGTGACGGAGAGGCGGAGGGCGGCGCGGCGGGTGATGGGGCGGGGCATGGGGGGATTGGAGAAGGGGCGAGGCGGGAAGAAGGGCGAAGGACCAACGACCAATGACCAAGGAGCAAGGAGCAAGGGCGAAGGAGCAAGGAGCAAGGGCGAAGGAGGAGAGACGATCAACCGCTCACTACGCTCATTTTTTTGGCGTGAGGGGAGGGGTGAGTGTTTTACCCCACCCTGCGCCGGCCCGACGGTTTAGATTCGAGTGGAAACGGGTATCCGAAGAGTGTGCTGAGATGTGACCTTGCCAGTTCTTTGGGCATCCCTTTCGTCGTTTCGTCGTGAGCATTTCCCCACTCTTTGCAACCGAGCGTTGGTTCCGCACTCAGCTACTGCCGTGCGCTGTGCTGGCGCTGGTTGCCGCAGAATGCGCCCGGGGAGCGCAGGAGACGGCGTCGTTCACCTTCGCCACGCAGACGCTGACGGTGCCGGCCGGATTCACGGTGGAGTTGGTCGCGGCGCCGCCGAGGGTGAATCGGCCGATCTCAATCGCGTTTGATGATGAAGGCCGACTCTACGCGACGGATTCCTCGGGGCTGAGCGACAAGTCCGACAAGCAGTTTGAACAGAAGCCGCACCGCATCGTGCGACTCGTGGATCGCGATGGGGACGGGCGCTTCGAGGAGTCGACGGTGTTTGCGGAGAACATGATGTTTCCGCAGGGCGCGATGTTTTACGAAGGTTCACTCTACGTGGGAGCGCCGCCGCACATTTGGAAACTCACCGATACGAATGGCGACGGCGTGTCGGACCGACGGGAGCAGTGGTATGACGGCAAGACGCTGACGGGGTGTGCGAACGATCTGCACGGGCCCTATCTTGGGCCGGAGGGTTGGTTTTATTGGACGAAAGGTGCCTTCGCCGAGCAGCGGCACACGTTGGGTAACGGGCAACCCTTTGTGACGCGGGCGTCGCATATCTTTCGGGCGCGACCTGACGGGACGGGGCTCGAGCCGGTGCTCTCGGGCGGCATGGACAACCCCGTGGGGGTGGCGTTTACCGCGACGGGCGAGCGGGTGTTGAGCGGGACGTTTTTTCAAATCGGCACGGCGGGGAAACGCGACGGGCTGATTCACTCGGTTTACGGTGGCGTCTACGGCAAAGAAAACGCGAGCACGGCCGGGCACGCGCGCACGGGCGACCTGATGCCGATCATGACGCACATGGGCGCAGCGGCGCCGTGCGGGTCGATCGCGTATCGCTCGCGCGTATTTGGGGCGGACTACGCGGACAACCTCTTCGTGTGCTATTTCAATCTCCGGAAAATATCACGTCACGTGATGGTGCCCGCGGGAGCGACGTTCACGACGAAGGACACGGATTTTGTGACCTCGGACAGCCAAGACTTTCATCCCACGGATGTGTTGGAGGATGCCGATGGCAGTCTGTTGATTGTGGATACCGGTGGTTGGTATAAAATTTGTTGCCCGACATCGCAGCTCTCGAAGCCCGATGTGTTGGGCGGGATCTATCGGGTGCGGAAAACCGGCGCGCCGAAAATCGCCGATGCGCGCGGACTAACATTACCGTGGGCGACGATGGGAGCGGTGGACCTCGCCGCCCTGCTCGCCGATGGGCGGCCCGACGTGCAGCAACGTGCGGTGCAGACGCTCGGCCAGCGAGGCTCGGCGGCGGTGCCGGCCGTCGCGGAGTTTTTGCGGCGAGCACCTGCGGCCGAAGCGCGGCGCAACGCGGTGTGGACGCTCGCGCGGATCGACACGGCAGAATCACGGGCGGCAGTGCGGGCGGCGCTGGACGACACCCATGCGTCGGTGGTCACGACGGCGCTGCAGGTCTTGAGCGTGTGGCGCGATGCGGGCGCGTTCGGGCGGTTGCTGGATTTTATCAAGGCGGAGAACGTGGCCCACGCGCGCATGGCGGCGGAAGTGTTGGGGCGACTGGGTGACGCGCGGGCGATCGGTCCCTTGCTCGCAGCGGTGGGGCGGAGCGGTGAAGTCGCATTTACGGCGACGGGTGCACCGGAAGGTGCGGCGGAGCGCGCGTGGGAGCACTCGTTCATTTACGCGTTGATTGAAATCGGGCGACCGCAGGACGTGTTGGCTCAACTCAAGCCCGGTGCGGCGCCGCGGGTCGTGCGGGCGGTCCTCGTGGCGCTGGATCAGATGGCGGGCGGGGGGCTGAAGGCCGGAGATGTGATCGGTTGGCTCGATGCGCACAATGGAATGGTCCGGCAGACGGCGGCGTGGGTTGCGGGGCATCATCCGGAGTGGGGTGGGGTGCTGGCGGAATTTTATGGACGGCAATTGGCGGCCACGTCGCGTAGTGCTGCGGGGCTGACAGATTTGCAGGGCCAACTCGCACGCCTGGCCTCGGCGACGGCGATTCAGGACTTGTTGGCGGCGACGGTCAGCGACACCCGGGCGCAGCCCGAGGCGCGGCTCCTTGCGCTCCGGGCGATGGCGGCGGCGGGCTTGAAGGAAGCGCCGGTCGGGTGGCTCGCGACGCTCGCGGGGTTACTCAGCAGCACTGACGCGGCGCTGATGCGCCAGACGGTCGCGACGGCGCGTGCGCTGGTGTTGCCCAAGGCGGGGCACGCGGGACTGACTGCGGCGCTGGTGCGCGTGGGACGCACTGCGGGCGTGCCCGCGGATGTGCGACTCGATGCGCTGGGCGCGGCGGCGCCAGCGGCGTTGGCACCGGTTGACGCCGTGTTGTTTGATTTCCTGCGCGCCCATCTGGACGGAAAAGAACCGATGCTCGTGCGCGCGGCGGCAGCGGGCGTTTTGGCGAAGGCTCCGCTGTCACCGGCCCAGCAGCTGGCGTTGGCCGACACGATGACGACGGTGGGCGCATTGGAGGCGCCGAAACTGCTGCCCGCGTTTGAGAAATCTCCGAACGAAACACTCGGGTTGAAGTTGGTGGCGGCGCTGAAAGCCTCGCCGGGTTTGCCCGGGGTGCGGGCCGGTGCGCTCAAGCCGCTCTTCGCTAAATATCCCTCGGCGGTGCAACAACAGGGCGAGGCGTTGCTCACGTTGCTCGATGCCGACGCGCCGCGGCAGAACGCGCACGTGGACGCGTTGCTGGCCGGCGTCGTCGGTGGTGACATCCGCCGGGGGCAGGCGGTGTTTAACAGTGAGAAAACTGCGTGCACCCTGTGCCACGTCATCGGGTATTTGGGTGGTCGGCTCGGGCCGGATCTCACGAATATTGGACGCACGCGCAGTGAACGTGATCTATTGGAGTCGGTGATTTATCCGAGCGCGGCGATCGTGCGGGGCTTTGAACCGTTCACTGTCACGACGAAGCGGGGCGAAACGCATAGCGGCATCATGCGCAAAGACGCGGCGGACGAAGTCGTGTTGGCGACTGGACCGGAGACGGAGCAGCGCATCGCTCGCGGGGATATCGCCGGTATCCAGCCGGGCACGACGTCACCCATGCCGCCCGGGATGGCTGCGGTGCTGTCTAAACAGGAACTCGCCGACTTGGTGGCGTTTTTGAAATCGCGGCAATGAAGGGGCTGACCTCGGCGGGGCTCGGCTTGGTGGTGACTTGGCTCGTGTTGTGGCTCCATCCGCTGCGGGCGCAAAGCCTTGCGAGCGGAGGTATCGAGGGGCGCGTCTCCAGTCTCGCCAGCGGAGCTTTTCTTGAAAACGCCCGCGTGACGATCGAGGGGACGGTGCAGGAAACGTTTTCTGACGCCGCCGGTTATTTTCGGTTTACGCAGCTCGCCGCAGGTCCGGTGAAGGTCCGCGCGTTCTTTACCGGCATGGCCGCGCAGGCGACGTTGGTGACGGTGCCGCCCGGCGGCACCGTGCGACACGATATCCGACTTGCCGCGTATGTGGACACACCCGCCTCTGGAAAAAAAGGAGCCGGACCGATCGAGCTGGCCCAGTACGTGGTCGCAGAGTCGCGGCAGATGGAGGGCGCAGCCATCGCGATCAACGAGCAGCGCTTTGCCGCCAACCTGAAAACCGTGGTGGCGGCGGACGAATTTGGAGCGGCGTCCGAGGGCGACATCGGTGAATTCTTGAAGTATCTGCCGGGCGTTTCGATGGACTATCTGGCCGGTGATGCGCGGCAAGTTTCGCTGGGTGGCGTGGGATTTGATTACACGCCGGTGACCTTCGGCGGCTTTGGGATGACGAATGGCAATCAAGGCGGCACCAATCGTGGCGTGTCGCTCGAATACGTTTCTCTGAACAGTGTGTCGCGCGTGGAGGTGATTAACTCGCCGACGCCGGAATCGGCGGGGGCGGCACTCGCGGGATCGATTAACTTTGTCCCGCGCACCGCCTTTGAGCGCGCGAAACCGCTCTTCACTTTCAGTACCTACGTGACGATGCGGGACGATGCCCGGGATTTCCACGCGAGCGTTGGACCGCGCGAGCAGCCCACGCGGAAGGTGCTGCCCGGGGTTGAGTTTTCCTACGTCGTTCCCGTCAACCGACGCTTTGGCTTCACGATCGCGGGCTCCGCTTCGACGTCCTACAGTGCGCGCGATTCGTTCGGGAACACGTGGCGCGGCGCCAACGCCGTGACCAATAATGGCACCTTTCCCGACACGACTCCGGATCGGCCCTACCTTTCTGGTTTCGTTTACCGCGATGGGTTTCTGCTGCGGAGACGCTCGTCCGCGTCGCTCACGTTTGATTATAAATTCAGTGCTAACGACCGCGTGTCGCTTTCGTTCACGCGCTCGACTTACAATACCAGCTACGACATCCGCGGCCTGACCTTCTCGCTCGACCGCGTGGCGCCGGGTTTCACGACGGCGGCGGTGCGCAGCGTGGCGGGGCAGGGCTCGTTCAACGTGTCCACGGAAGTGCGCGATCGGAATACCCTGACGCTCATGCCCACTTTGGTTTACCGGCACGAGGGTCCGCTCTGGAAGGCCGAGGCCGGTGCCGGCTACTCGCTCTCGCGCGACAGCACGCAGAGCGGAGACCGCGGTTGGTTCGCGATCGTCGCCGCCCGCCGCACGGGCGTGACGGTCGGGTTTGACGATATTACGACGCTGCGCCCGGGGAGGATTGCGGTGAGCGACGGCGTGACGGGCGCGGTGGTCGATCCCTTTGATATTCGCAGCTACGTGATGCAGACGGCCAACCTCGCCATCCCGCAGAACACGGACACCAAGCGCAGCGTTTACGCGAACGTGCGGCGCGACTTCACGTGGCGTGGCCTGCCGGTCACGCTGAAAGGTGGCCTCGATTTACAGGACGCGATCCGTGACGACACCCGCGGGGTGAATCCGTCGAACGTGCTGTTTGATTTTGTCGGCAAGGATGGACGGACGAGCACGTCGCCGACCGGCAGCGATGATCTCGCGGCGCCGTTTTTCTACTCGGCCCTCGCCACCCGGCCGACGAAGTTTGGGTTTCCCGCCATCCCGATCGTGAGCAACGCGAAAGTGTGGGACGCCTACCAGGCGAATCCGGCGTATTTCCTCGCTGACGGCAACGCTACCTACCGCGCAGCGGTGACACCCTCGAAGCGGGCGGAGGAGATCATCTCCGCGCTTTTTTTGCGCGGGGATATGCAGCTGTGGGACCGACGGCTTAAGTTGGTCGGAGGTATCCGCGCCGAGCAGACGAATATCACAGCCGAGGGCCCGCTGACGGATCCGACGGGGAATTTTCAACGCCGCGCCGACGGGAGTGTTATCCTCGGCGCGAACGGCCGACCGTTGTTGATCGTGCCGACGAGCGATGCGCTCGGCGTGAGCAAGCTCACCTATATCAGCCGTGGGGCGCACGTCGCGAAAGAGTATTTGCGATGGTTTCCGAGTCTCAATGCGGCCTTCAATCTGCGCGAAGAACTCATCGCGCGCGCTGCTCACTACACGTCGATTGGTCGCCCCAATTTTAATCAGTATTCCGGCGGGATGACGTTGCCCGACAGCGAAGCCGATCCGAGTGCGTCGAACCGTATCACGGTGAACAACGCTGGCATCAAACCGTGGAGCGCGCGCTCGACGAACGTCGCCTTGGAATATTATTTCTCCCGAGTCGGTGTCGTCTCCGTGAGTGTGTTTCGCCGCGATTTCAGGGGCTTTTTTGGTGCGGCGGTCCGGCCGGTCACGCCGGAGTTTCTGGCGCTCTACTCGCTCGATCCGGCGACTTACGGCGACTACGCGGTATCCACGCAGTATAACCTCGACGGCATGGTGCGCATGGAAGGTTTCAACTTTAATACCAAGCAGGCGCTGACATTTTTGCCTGCATGGGCGCGGGGCGTGCAGGTCTTCGCCAACGGCACTACGCAGCACGCGACGGGTGCGGCGACGGGAGAATTTCAATACAGTCCGCGTCTCGCCAATGCGGGCGTGAGCTTGACCCGTGCGACCTACAGTGTGCGCGCGGACGTGAATCATCGTGGCCGGCAGACGGTGAGCACGCTCGCGGGTCGCAGCATCGAGCCCGGCACCGCCCGGTGGGCCGTGGCGCGGACCTCCGTCGACCTGACGGCGGAGCACAAGCTAGGGCGGCAGTTCACGGTCTTCGCGAAATTTCGCAATGTGACGGATGTCGGCGTGGACTTTGAGTTTTACGGACCGAGTACGCCGGCGGTGGCGCGCTTTCAGCAGCGTGAACGCTACGGCGCGTTGTGGACCCTTGGCCTGAAGGGCGGCTTTTGAGCGGGGTTCGTTCGTGGGTCGAGCGTGACGTATTTATGTGCCCCATGGCCGCGTAATGCGTCACCTGCACGCCGGCCAAGAACTGGCCAAGAACTGCGTCGACTTCCCCGCACCGGCCGTCAGCCGAGTATCTCTGTTTAAAAAAGAGGGAGCCAGTCGGGATAAATTTCCCAGCTCGGGCGAGCTTACCGCGCTGGGCCGTTTCCGAAAACGTGCCTTTCGAGATCACCACGTCGAGACAACCGGTAGGAGACGATCCCCGTGCCGGTTTTCGGAATCGTCACTCCAGCGCGAACCGTGCTCCGACTGTCACGATGATGACTTTGGTGGGGGAAGTTGTGTCGTTGTTGCCCTCACTGGATGTCGCGCTCGAATCCACCGCATTGATTTGGGTCACGCCCGCTCGCGCCGTGCGCAACTCGCGCACGGTTCTGCCGCTCTCTCCGGCAATTTGTTCCGCTCTCGCCCGGGCGTCCCGCGTCGCTTCCCGCATCATTTGAGTCCGGGCCTCGGCCGGTTTTGCGTAGATGAACTGGGTCCCGTCGGTGACGAAGGCGACGCCTTGGTTCAGGAGTTCGGCGCATTCGAGGCCAAGTCGCGCTGCTGCAGCCACGTTTTCGGACCTGACCTGCACCGGCTGACGCAATTGATATCCAAGCCTGCGGCCCGTCACCTGGTCATCCGCCCAATTTTGGAGCGGAGGCACGATCTCCCTCACCTGCACCGGCGCCAACGTGTAGCCAAGCTCACCTTTGGCCTTCATAAACTCCTTCACCTTAGCCGTGTCCGCTTGGAGTTTTTGATATGCGCTCAGCAGCGACGCATCGTCGACCGTGAAATGCGCGTCCCACACGACGAGATCAGATTCCACGACCCGGCGGGCTGCCCCGACAACATCGATGAACTGCGACTCCTTCAGGCGGGTCGCTGCCCGAGTAATGATAAACGCGGCGCCCATGATTCCACCGGCGAGGCAAAGTCCGGCAAACGAACCAAGGAGATGGGGACGAGAGAGTGCGATGATCATGATTTTGAGAGGACAGAGAACGAGATCGGGCCTCAAAACGCTTCGCCGAGCGCGAAGAGGAAAAACTCGATCTGCTCCGCGGAGATGTTTCCGGCTGCGGCAATCGCGCCCATCGTCGCGAGATAGTCCACGTAGCGCACGTGCGCGTTGGCATAGGCCAGCCCGTGCAATGGCCCGAGTTCCACCCAGCGCCCCGCCGCGATGACTCGCATGATTCGCAGATCCAGGACGAGGGCCGGGCTGCCGGCAAAACTCTGCCTGAAAAAGCACGCCAGCTTTGAAATCGTCGAAATGCCCAAACCTCCGAAGGCGTGGAGCTGGGCGTAATAGTCCGCCCACGCCAGTCCCGGTTGGCTCGCCGCCGCCGCGATCTGCGGCAGGTTTTCCAACCAGCCGCGATGCAGGTCACCCCGCGCTCCCGAGGGGTAGCCCCACAGTAAAATAGCCAGACACCGCGTCGTCACCGACACCTGCGGCGCGTCGTGCAACCATTGACGGGAGATGCGGACAGTCGCCTGCCCGGCGAAGAGCGCGTGATGCTCGCCGAGGCGATCTGCGGCTGCGGAGAACGGGAGCCAAAAAGCGGCTTCCACCTCGACCGAATGCTCGGCGACGGGAATTGCGCGAATGAGTTGCTGGATGGGCGGATGATTCAGGTAGGGCATAGATTTCGCGCTCAGTATACATTTTTTACTCACCCATCGCGCGGGGGAGTAAGTTCTGTATCTTCGTCGCCATGAAATCGACGAAGCGTTCCGACAAGAAGCCCACCAAGGTAGCGCTCGCCCGGCTGCTTAAAATTCATGACCAACTCAACGCCGCCGCCCGCAGCCACCGTCGCGTAAACTGCACCACGCTCGCCGAAGGTCTCAACACCACCGCCAAAACGATCCAGCGCGACATTTGCTATCTCCGCGACCAGCTCAAACTTCCCATCGAATACGACTACGGCGCGCGGTCGTTCAGCTACCGGGATGCCGACACGCCTTTTCCTCTTGGGCACAACCTTAGCCAAGACGAACGTATCGCCCTCGTCGTCGCGCGCCAGTCGCTCGATGTTTTCGAAGGCGTCAATTTTGGCGCAGAACTACGCTCGGCCTTCGACAAAATCACCGGCGGCCTGCTCGGTGAAAGCGGCGACTCCATGGAGCAATCGCTCGACCGTTTCATCTCCGTGCGCACGCCCGGGGCGAGTCGCGTCGACGCCAAGGTCTTTCGGGCCGTACGCCGCGCGCTCCTCGATCGACGCGAGCTGCGCATCGAATATCAGGCCAAAGGGCGCCCGGCATTCACCCCTCGCCGGCTGCACCCCCTTCATCTCGCCTGTATCGCCAACCGCTGGGTGCTCGTCGCCCTCGACGCCGACAAGTCTGAACCCCGCACCTACATCCTCGCCCGCTGCCGCAATCCTATCGTAACGCAGACCACGTTTCAGCGCCCAGCCGATTTCGATCCCGCGGCCCACCTCGGCACGTCCTTCGGTGTTTTGACCGGCCGCGGCACCGTCATTGTAAAACTCCGCATTAGCGTCGAGGGCGCCCACCACGTTTTGGAGCGAAACTGGCACCCCACTCAGCGCGAAACCAATCTCCCCGGCGGCGCCGTCGAGGTGACGTTCGCGCTGAGCGATCTCAACGACATCACGCGGTGGATACTCGGCTTCGGCTCGGACTGCGAGGTGCTGGAGCCCGCCGAACTCCGCGCGACCATCGCTGCTGAGGGAACGAAAATGGCCCAGCGCAACGCTCCCTGACACGCCCCCATGCCCAGCCCCTACCTCTCCAAGTCCGACTTCAAAGCCTGCTGCGACTGCCGGACCAAACTCTTTTACCGTAAGCACCGCTATGCCACCAACGTCGACGAGAACGAATACCTGAAATTTCTCGCCGACGGCGGCTTCATGATCGAGACCGTCGCCAAGGGCCAATACCCCACCGGCGTTGATCTCGTCGACGAACGCGATCCATCGCGCGCCTTCGCCCGCACGAAGGAATTGATCAATACCTCCCCCGATGCGGTCGTCTTCGAAGCTGCGGCGATTTGGGGGAAATTCTACGCCCGCATCGACGTCCTCCGCCGCGAGGGCAACACCCTGCACCTCATCGAAGTGAAATCATCCTCGATCAATACCGAAGATCCCGAAGACGATACCGAGTCACCCTTCCTCAACGCCAAAGGCGCCGTGAGCTCCAAATGGCGGGAGTATGTTCTCGATGTCGCGTTTCAAACGCGGCTTTTGCGCAAAGCCTTCCCGACGTTTCGCGTGAAGCCGTGGCTCTGCGTCGTGAACAAAGGCCATCGTGCAACGGCCCACGAGACGATGGCCCACTTCCGCGTCGTGCGCGACGAGCAGAACCCGCGCGCCCGACCCGAGGTGATCTACGAGGGCGATTTGCAGAAACTCCGCGGCACCGGCCTGCTCGCGTTCCGAGATGTCACTGCCGAGACCGATCTTCTCGCCGACGAGGTCGCCACCCAATCCGAAGCCCTGGCCTCGCTGCTCGATGGTCGCGGCGGGGTGACCCGCGTGCAGGAGCCCATCGCGGAGTTCTACAAAACCTGCCGGACCTGCGAATACCGCTTCCAAGACGGCCGTCCCGCCAAGGGCCACGGCTTCGCGGAGTGCTGGGGGAAATTGGCCGAGGTCTCTCCGCATATCCTGAATCTGCACCGCGTCGGACAGATCGGCTCCAGCACGTTTCCTGATCCGGTGCCCGGTCTTCTCGCGCGGGGTCGCGCCTCGTTGCTCGATTTGACTGAAGACGAGTTGGGCAAAGCGGGCACCCGCCAAGAGCGCCGATACCTTCAGTGGTCGCACTCCGCCGACGGCGGGAGCGAACATCTCCCGCGCGTTTTGGAGCAGACCCTGCGCAGCCACCAAACATCCCCGGGCTGGCCGCTGCACTTCCTCGACTTCGAAGCATGCAACGTCGCGCTGCCTTACCAAGCCGGTCTTCGCCCCTACGAGCGCGTCGCGTTTCAATGGAGCTGCCACACGGTGGACGCATCGGACCAGCTCGCGCACACGGAGTGGCTGAACACCGAGCGAGATTTTCCAAATTTCGCCTTTGCCGCCAGTCTCCGCCAACACCTCGGCGAGCACGGCACCGTGTACGTGTGGTCGCCCTACGAGCAATCCACGCTCAATCGCGTGCTCCTCCAAATCGAGGAGTGGGTGCAGCGCGACGCACGCGAGGCGCTCCGCGTGTCCGGCCTCCCGAATCGCGCGGCCCTCGATGAGCTCGCGGACTGGATCGACCGCCTCCTCGGCCCAGCCGACGCCAAGGGCAAACGGCACTCGCCCCGCATCCGCGACCTGCACCAACTCGCGCTCGCCCACTACTTCCATCCCGCGATGCAGGGCCGCACCTCGATCAAAGTCGTGCTCCCCGCTGTGTGGCGTTCGTCCGCCGCCCTCCGTGCCCACCCGTGGTTCGCCGCCTACCTGCAACTCGACGAGCAAGGGTGTCCGCTCGATCCCTACAAAGCATTACCGCCGCTCCCGCTCGGCGAAGCCGATGGCGATGACGACGCCATCACCGACGGCACCGGCGCGATCCGCGTCTACCAAGACCTGATCTTCCGCCACGAAACCGACCCGCAATTACGCGAAAACCGCCGTCGTCTGCTCCTCCAATACTGCGAGCTAGACACCGCGGCTATGGTGATGATTTGGACGCATTGGAGCCGTGTTTAGAGCCGTAATCGGATACGGCTATGACATCGCGACGTTATGCCCTCTTTCACGGCAACCTGAGGGCATCTGGCAACTTGCTTAAGAACTTCTTATACGAGGCCTTCGGGTTGCACGTAAAATTCTTGATCGCGGCTAGTTCCTTACCTAGCTCGATTTTGCCCAGCTTATAGACAAAAATACTTTCCGTTGGGTGCATTTCGGTAACGCCGCGTCGCTTCTGCGGACACTCGGCTTCTCCTGCAATTTGGCACAACTGATGAAACCTCGGGTCGGCCACTCTCACCCGGCAACTAATCTTGCAATTGTCACTATCCAACCGAAAGAACTCAAGGAGTAGCCTTCGATCTTCGAGCCCGTGTTCTCCACGTGGAAGGTTCAAGCGACTTGAATTGTTTAGGTCACCCGCGATCACTGTTGGTTCAAAATGAACACCGTATTTGTAATTCACGATCTGGTGATCGCAAAGCCCATCGCTATCAGGAAATTCACGCTCTGTGCGAACGCTAGCAGGCGGACTACCGCGCCGTCCACCGCCCACTGTTTGCTGATCGCCCGGTTTCTTACGCTGGCTTGTTGAATTGGGGCATTGGGTAATGTCGTCGACAAACAACACCATATTCACCTTCCAAGGCGTCCAGGTGCCAGGCATGGCGTCTTGTGGGATATTTGGATGGGGGATCGCGCGACGGTTGAGTTCATCGGAAACTTCCAAAGCTACTTTGGCGCCGGCAAAGTGCCCCGACCATGTCGAATAAACATTCGGCCAGAAGGACCTGATCGCCCCAAGTCTAGCACCCACTCGAAGAGACACGCCGGGGACATACCCCAACTCAGGGAAATACTCTGCGGCCTCTTCGCGGCTCATCCCTGCTTTTTCAAGAATGCAACCCAGCCTAAAGCACAGCGCGGTAGAGACCCGTGAATCCCAGATGGCATTGTAATTATTCACGCCGTAACAAAAAATTGCAGCGATTTTGGTATAGCTGCTGTTCATCGGGGCATTGTCTACGCAGTGGCCTTCGGTTGCGGACGCGATCACGGAGGTTAGCAGCGCCTGGCCTCCTCGAGCATTTGAAATGCGAGTTCCCATGCCGCCCCACTTGAGAACATCGTTAGCAATGGAAATCTTATCGGACGCGGTCGTAGCCGCGCCCACGCGCGCTGTAATCGTGTTGAGCCAAGCGAAGTGAGCTGCCGGATCAGGCTGAGGTGCGTTTGCCGAGTAGAGACTCAGCGCCCCCGCCCAACCCACTCCACTGTGACCCGCGACCGAGCGATTCCTGTATAAGAAAGTGAACCGGTGGCCCTCTATTTGATCAACGAGTGCCGAGATAAGTTGGGGGCGATTCATGATTCGAAAACTATTCTCGAGCTCCAAAAAAGACAAATTATTTTGCTGGAGAACATACGTTTACCCCGCGCTCTGCCCGCCGGTCCGAGTTCCAGCTGTCTGTAGAACCGGTATTTCCTGAACTCTCGGCACGCACGCCAGCCCACGATGCTCCATCCACCACGCCTCATGCGGATGCCACGAGGGTGCCGCCGGCACGCCGAGTGCGTCGCTGACAGCCTGCAGCGTCGCGCGTCGGGGAATCGCGTCGTCGTAGGCGCGAAGCTCCGTGATGCGCCAGCCGTAGTCTTTTCCCTCCCAACGCAAACGCTCGACCATGGCCGTGCAGCGTTCGGGCGCGAGGACTTGATAAAAGAAAACACTGCGCCGACTCACCATGCGTATAAAACTCCCCGACCCCCAGTAGTTGCCCATCCGGGTCTCTTCCTTAACGAGGGCCTCCGCCGTCGTGATTGGCACGACGTCCGTGGTACCGGCGAAGGGCGGCGGGGGAAACGGGACCAACATCGTCGGTGCATCCGAGCCGTGCAACCAGAGTGGCAAGCCCGGCAGCGCCTCGATTTCGGCCACACTGCGAAAGACCCGCGCCTTCGCCGCCCCGCGGCGAACTTGCCGGTGAAACCACCGCAAACGGCGCAGGCTGTCCCGCATAAGCCAACTCACCCAGCGTCCCGATAGGTCGGACAACGCTTCGTCTTCGCCGAACTTGGCGATGCGATGAAGATCGGCCAGCAGTTGCCCCGACACGTAGGGCCAGAGCGTTTCATCCGCCAGCAGGTCGGCGACGTGCCGGTCGAGCGGGGTGAAATGCCGCAGCCACCGCGAGACTGCCGGATGGCCCAGCGCGCGCCCGAGCGTGTGCAGCCGCGGCGTGCACACATCTTCGGGCGGCAACTTGCGAAACAACCTCCTCGCCGACTCGGACGCCGCGAGGCCACGCAGCGCGAGAATGTCCCGTTGCGGTCCGCGGAGCAGTCGCAGCATGTCGTCGCGCAACTCCGGCCGGCTCGCCGGTGCGTCGAAGTGACAGGCAAGTTCGAAGAACACCGCGGGATTTGCCTCCGCCAGCACGGCCGCCTCCGGCACCACCGCGAGCAAGCGCAGGATCGCGACCGGAGTCCGCCGAAAGCGGGACGCGACCTGAGAGGCCTCGTGCGGGATTGCCGCCTCAAAGGCCCCCCACTGCGCGTCCACCCGGCAAAAGGCCTGGTGCTCGACGTCGTCAGTATTATCGCCGAGTAGCTCGGCCATGACGCCTTGCCCAGTTTCGGCTTCGCAGAGCTGTCCAGCGCGGAGCCGATACCGTAGCGGCGGCACGAGATACGCCGCGAACACCCGGTTGGCCGCTTTGGCGTCCGGACGCCACTCGGCGCCGTCGTAGGTGTAGCTTTCAAAGGACGCCAACTCGGGCCAGCGCGTGAGACCAAAAGAGCGATGCTTGCCGGTGCAGGAAAGAAAGCCGTTGCCCGCAGCGCGGGGCGCGCCGGCGACGAGGCGATCATTGCGGAAGCTGAGGTTGAGCATAGAAAAGGGAAACTGCGCGTGGAGGGTGGTCGCGCCGATTATCGCATGAGCAGTGGGACAGTTTGGTGGAGACTGGCGAAAATCAGCCCGCCCTTAACGCCGGCCGCGAGTCTTGTGCCCCGCGTGCTACTATGAATGGTCGCGCCATAGTCTGACGATTGAGGGGTGGGCCGGCACGTCCCTGTGCCGGCATGGGCCAACCTCGCACCCTCCGACCATGCGGGCGCAGGGACGCGCCCGCCCACCAATGTCCGGCTATGGTGCGAGCCTCAACAACGCCACCTGCTAATCCGAGGGTAGGGCCCGACCTCCAGGCGGGCCGCTTGGACGATTCCACGTTTTCTGCCCGCCTCACTTCGACGCAACACGTCTTTCGCCAAAATCCTAAATAATTCTCCTAGGACGCAAAATGTTAGAGGAGATCTGCGAAACTGGCGCTGATGAATCCAATCAATCAAAACCCAATCGAGAGTCCTCAACCGAGCGTCGTTTCCGATATTCCGAGACGAGCAACGATGAATGGGAAACCAGTCATCGAAGTCGATGCGAAGACCATCGTTAACTTCGCGAGTAACTTCTCTCATAAGCTTTTATGTGATGGACTTACGTTCTCTTCGGGTTCGGCCTGCGCCTACTCGTGCGCGTTTTGCTATGTGCCGGATCTCATGCGTAAGAACCCTCATCGAATCGCCAATCCCGAGGACCACGTCGAGCATGTCATCCGGCGACTCCGGCCGGTCGAAGTGCTGCGTGGGCAGCTTCTTTTTAAGAACGGGAAACCGAAATTCAACGATCCGTCCGACCGGCGGGTGATCTATGCGAGTCCGTTGGTCGACGTGGCGGCGAACATGGACTTGGTGCGGGAGACGATTGAAATCTGTCGGACGATTTTGGAATTAACCGGGTGGCATATCCGGTTGCTGTCGAAGTCGAATTTACTTCCGAAGGTGGCGGAAGCGTTGGCGGAACATCGGGAGCGAATGATCTTCGGGGTGTCGACCGGGACCCTCGATGACGACTTGGCGAAAGCCTACGAACAAGGGGCGCCGAAGGTCTCGAAACGGATCGAATCGTTGCGGTGGTTGCAGGAAAACGGGTTTCGAACATTTGGGATGATCTGTCCGTCGTTACCGTTACAAGACGAGACGGCTTACCGGGATTTTGCGGAAAGCAGTGCGGAGGAACTGCGAACCGCGCGGTGCGAACACGTGTGGGCGGAGGTCATCAATGTGCGAGGCGAGTCGATGATTCGGACGTGTGCGGCGTTGCGGGAAGCGGGCTTCTCGGAGGAGGCGAACCGGCTCGAGCGGGTGAGCACCGACAAGATCGCGTGGGAGGACTACGCGAGGCAAACCTTCGAGGCTCATGCGAAGATTTATGAAAACCAACCGGGGAAACTGCGGTTTCTTCAGTATGTGAACAAGGCGAGCCAACCTTACTGGGAGGCGAGGAAATCTGCGGGTGCCGTGTTGTTGTGAGCAGGCGGCGCGACGGCGATCACGGGAGGTAAACACCGTGGGCGAGCGCCAGCTCCAGGGGGAGCTGGCGCCAACCCCGTTTGTGGGGTTCGGCTGCGGGGCCGGCGGTGTCGCCGCGCAGCGCCGCTCGCACCTCGACTAGAAAATCGCGTCCGGTCGTATCATACCCGTAGAGGTCTGCGTAGAGGACGGCGTAGCGGGCCGAGAGTGCGGGCAGCTGCTCGCGCGTGAACAGGATTTCATCGGCGAGGATTTTGCAGCAGCAGGCCCCGCCCCCGCCGTGAGTCGCGCGCATCGCATCCATGAGACTCAGCCATTCCGCCAGTTCGTCCATCGGCAAGCTGCGGAGGATAGGATAGCGTTGGTTGAAATTCGCCATGCCGGCCCCGCCGGCCCGAAAGGCGTGCGGCGAATGCTCCGCCTTCTGGTTGGTGATCAGGCGGCGGATTGAACCCATGAATAGCGCCACCGGCCCCGCAATTTTTTAGGGGTATTTTTTAGGGGATAGCGCCCGGCATTCGGCCGCGGATGGAGTCGTCCCCGTGTTTGAATCATGTCGCTGACCAGCAAGGTTGCCTCGGAGCGGCGAGTCGCGTGAGAGTGCGGGCTAGAGTATACCCTATGAAACGATCTGCAATTTGGCTGATGGCGTCGACGAGTTGGTTGGCCGCGCAAACGGAGGACGCGGCGGTGCGGGCGAAACTGCCGGAGTTTCGCACGATCCCCGCGGCGACGCGCGAGGAGTTGTCGCCGACGACCGGACAGCCGTCGGCAGCGACGTTTACGACGTGGACGCGTTCACAAGGGGACAACGGCGCGCGGCGCTATTCAGCGCTGCGCCAGATCACGCGCGAGAACGTGGGGGAACTCGCGATGGCGTGGACGTTTCGCACCGGCGACGGCGCGGCCAATGTGCAATGCACGCCGGTTATCGTGGACGGCGTCATGTTTGCGCCGACGCCGGGGCGAGCGGTCGTAGCCATCGACGCGGCGACGGGGGTGGAAAAATGGCGGCGGAAAATCCCTGATTTGCGTAATGGCCTGCAGGACTCCCCGGCCCGGCGCGGGCTGGTGTATTGGCCGGGTGACCGTGCGCATGCGGGGCGATTGCTCTTCGGCGCGGGTGATTGGATCTACGCGCTGGATCCGAAGAACGGCGAGCCGGTGGCGGAGTTTGGCGTCGCGGGACGTGTGCCGATTGCCACCGGGGCAACGGCGGCGGGTGCGGTGTACCAGCACGTATTTGTGACGACGGGACTATCGGGTGATGTCTACGGTTTCGATGTGCGGAGTGGTCGGGAGCTCTGGCGTTTTCACTCGGTCGCACGGGGCGAAGAAGTGGGTGCGGAGACGTGGGACGGGCCGCAAGCGGGCGCGAATGGCTGGAGCGGGCTCTCGATCGACGATGCGCGTGGGATGGCGTTCGTGGCCCTCGGTGCGCCGCGGCCCGATATGGTCGGCGTCAGGCGGCTGGGGGATAATTTGTTCAGCAATTGTGTCCTCGCGCTTGATGTGCTGACGGGGAAACGGCTCTGGCATTTTCAAGATGTGCGGCACGATATTTGGGACCTCGATGTGTGCGCGCCACCGAATCTCGTGACGATCACGCGCGAGGGAAAACGCGTCGATGTGGTCACGTGCATGGGGAAGTCGGGGCATCTGTTCGTGCTGGATCGCGTGAGCGGCAAGCCGGTGTTTCCGGTGCGCCTGCGGCGCGCGCCGATCTCGAAGTTACCGGGCGAACGCACGGCGGAGTATCAGCCGGACCCGGAGTGGCCGGAGCCGATCTCGCGCAGCGAATTTCATCCAGACATGATCACGAATCGTTCGCCGGAAGCGCGGGCGTTTGTCGAGCCGGTGGTCGCACGTTCGAACTACGGTTTTTTTGCGCCGTTCGAAGAAGGTAAGCCGACGCTGTTTATCGGATCGCGCGGCGGAGCGGAGTGGTCGGGTGCGGCGGTGGATGTGCCGACCGGTCGGCTTTACGTCACGTCGAACCGCTGGGTTTCAAAAATCACGGTGATGGCCAATGACGAGCAAGAGCGCGATCCGCGCCACGCGGCCTCGGCTGGAGAGAAAATTTATGCCGAGCACTGCGCGTCGTGTCATGGGCCGAACCGCGTCGGTCTGGGGATGGTGCCGCCCTTGATCGCTTTGAAGTCACGCGCGAAAGATGCGGACGTGTTGGCCCTGTTGGCGACCGGGCGCGGTGCGATGCCGCCGAATTTGGTGCTCACGGATGCGCAGAAAAAAGACCTGCTCGACTATCTGTTTCGACGGAACCAGCCGCCGACGCGCCGCGCGGGCGATCCGACGGACGCGTCAGGCCGGCCCCACTACGTGTTCGATGGCTTTGGATTCTTGGTCGACCACGAAGGCTACCCGGGGATCAAGCCACCGTGGGGCCTGCTGAATTGTTACGACCTCAGCACGGGCAAGGCGTTGTGGCGGGTGCCACTCGGAGAATTGGAGGAGCTGACGAAACAAGGCGTACCGAAAACGGGTTCGCAGAATTTGGGCGGGGCGAGCGTGACGGCGGGTGGATTAGTTTTTGTGGCGGGCACCGCGGACGAAAAACTGCGCGCGTTTGATGTGGATACGGGCGCGGAGCTGTGGGCGGCGAAACTGCCGTTTGCGGGCACGGCGGCGCCGGCGATCTACGAGGCGGGTGGGCGGCAGTTTGTCGTGATCACTGCGACCGGGGGTGGGCGCGTCGGCGGGAAGTCGGGTGCGGGCGACGCGTATGTGGCCTTTGCGCTGAAGAGAAAGTGACGCGACGAGGGATTATTGGCTGTTCGCGTGCGCCGGAGCGGGCACATTGCGCCAGCGTTTCTCGTTCTCGGCGTCCCCTTTAATTTTCCCCATGAAACTCCCGCTCCTCACAACCCTCCTGCTGGTCGTCGCCCTGGTGTTGCCCGCGTTCGCCGCGCCCAAGAAAATCCTCGTCGTCACCGTGACGACGGGCTTCCGCCACTCGTCGATCCCGACGGCGGAAAAAATCCTCGCGCAGCTCGCGGCGGAGAGCGGCGGCACGTTCAGCGTGGACTTCGTGCGGCAGCCGGCGGGGGAGCCGAAAAAGCCGGCCCAGCCGCGGCCGGGCAAAGACGGCGACAAGACGGCGGCTCATCTTTTGGCGCTCGAAAAATTCAAGGAGGAGACCAAGACCTACGAAGCGGCGATGGCGCAGTGGCGGCCGAAAGTGGCTGAAGCGCTGCGGTCGCTCAGCCCGGCGAATCTCAGGAATTACGACGCCGTGCTGTTCGCGAACACGACCGGGGACGAACTGCCACTGCCAGACCGCCAAGGGTTCGTGGACTGGGTGGCATCCGGCAAGGCGTTCATCGGCGTGCATGCCGCCGCCGACACGTTCAAGACGTTTCCGGGTTACGTCGCGATGATCGGCGCCGCCTTCAAGACCCATGGCCCGCAGGTCACCGTTGAGTGCGTCAATCATGATCAGGCTCATGCGGCGTGCGCGCCGCTGAGCAAGACATGGACGGTCTTCGACGAGATTTACCAGATGAAGAATTTTGAGCGCTCGAAGGTCCACGGCCTGCTGTTGCTGGAAAGCCTGATGCTCTCGGCGGACGACGTCAAAAATCGGCGGACGACGGCGGGCGATTATCCGGTCGCATGGTGCAAGGCGCACGGCCAAGGACGCGTCTTCTACACCTCGCTCGGCCATCGCGACGATATGTGGGATCCGACCTACACCGAGAAAGACGGACGGAAGAATCCGCCCGAGGTGGCGCGCCAGTTTCAGCAGCATCTGATCGGCGGCATCCTGTGGGCGCTCGACCTCGCGCCGGGCAGCGGCACGCCGCAGGGTGGGGCGAAGTAAGGCCTATTTCCCAAACAACGGCGTGAGCACTTTGCTGATGACCTCGGCGGGGGCTTTCGAGTTGGGGGTGGGCTGGTAGTACCGCCCATCGGCGAGCTTTTTGTTGGTGCGGGCGGTGCGGACGGTGACGTTGAATTCGATCAGGTAGGTTTTGAAATCCCATTCCCAGCGATCCTCGTACGTGAGCACAGCGTCGGTGTTTTCCGGGAGCATGGTGAGGGGCCCGTGGGACGCCTGATAACCGAGGCGCGTGAGCTCCTTGACGATCATTTCGTCGACGTGGCGGTCATCGGTAAGTTTGTGTTCGACGTAGATTTTTTTGAAACGGGAGAGGTCGACGACGGTGCGGGTGGCAACGGACGCACAGCCGGAAAACCCTAAGAAGCAGCACGCAAGGACAGCGAGCAGCGGCCGGAACCGGCGCCGGTGTTGAGGGAAAAAGATACGCACGAGGGGACTGACGCAGCAATGGGTGGGGGGTGCAAGGCGGACGATGGAATGGGCGCGCGGGCGGTGGAATTACTCCTCGCGCAGCTTCAGCGTACTGAGCTTGGGGTGCCAGCGTGGCCCAAGACAACGACTGTGCCGGGGAGATGGGTCGAAGGGCCGACGGTGCGGAAGGAGACGTAAGCGTAAAAAAGGCGCGGCCGCTGGGGCCGCGCCGGAGTGAGCAATGAGAATGAGAACGATTACGAGAACGCGAAACGATTGGCTCAGCCGTGGAGGTAGGTGTTCAGGAGGTTTTCGAGATACTCCTGCTTGCCAGACTTAGGCTTGGGTTCGCCGAGTTTGCCGAGGACGAGTTTGTTGAGCTCTTTGAAGCCGATGCGGCGTTGCTCGATGTCCTGGCCGAAGCCCGTATCGAAAGAAGCATAACGATCGGCTACGAAGCTCTCGAATTTTCCGTCGGCGAGGATTTTCCGCGCGAGTTTGAAGGCGAGGGCGTAGGCATCCATGCCGCCGATGTGGGCGTGGAAGAGGTCCTCGGCATCGATACTCGGACGGCGGAGTTTGGCGTCGAAGTTGAAACCGCCGGAGCCCAGTCCGCCGGCGCGCAGGATGGAGGTCATGGCGAGAGTGAGCTCCTTGACGTCGGTGTTGAACTGATCGGTATCCCAGCCGAGGAGGAGGTCGCCCGCGTTGGCGTCGATCGAGCCCAGCATGTTTTGCGCGGCGGCGACCTCGATTTCGTGCTGGAAGGTGTGGCCGGCGAGAGTCGCGTGGTTGGTCTCGATGTTGAACTTAAAATGGCTTTCGAGTCCGTAGGTGCGGAGGAAGGCGATGCCGCTGGCGACGTCGAAGTCGTATTGGTGCTTGGTGGGCTCCTTTGGCTTGGGCTCGATGAGGAACTGACCCTTGAAGCCGATGCTCTTGGCGTAATCGACCGCCATGTGGAGAAACGCGGCGAGGTGGTCCTGTTCGCGTTTGAGGTTGGTGTTGAGGAGGGTTTCA
>CANIJN010000051.1 GCA_947467625.1 Opitutia bacterium
ATCAAAGCCTGAATCTTTTGGGCGATTGATCTAGCGTCCGCGCTATCAGCCCCCCGTAGCGGCGAGCGCCAGCGAGCCGATCAAGAGCGAGGGGACCAAATACTAACGTCCTCTGAACGCTGGACGTTTCGGTAGCCGCGAGCGCGAGCGAGTGGACGGATCACCACTCGCTGGCGCTCGCGGCTACCCGGCAAATCAAAGTCTGAATCTCTTTTTGGGCGATTGAGATCACTTCGCTTCCAGCCATTGCACGGCGTCGATCACGACGTAGCCGTCGGTGCCGACGTTGGCGATTTCGACGTAGCCGGCTTGGCCTTTCACGAAGCGAAACGTGCCGATCGTTTGGAGCAGGCCGTCCACGGCGGGTTTCTTTTTCTGGTCGAGCACGAGCTTCGTATCGCCGTCGGCATGATGCACGATCACGGGCACATTTGAGGCGCGGTTGGTGTTTTGTGGATACGCGATGGCCACGGTGTAGCGGGCGTCCTTCGGGAGATCGGGCGTGAAACGGGCGGTCTGTTCGCCTTTGTTGGTGTTGCCGTCGTGGCGGTAGCCGTGGCCGACGTACGTGGCGCTCGAATTACTGTGCGAGTTGAAGCCTTTCAACTGAGCTGCTTCGTCGTCCACGACGATACCGGCGGGATTCACCTGTTTGGCCGTCGTGCGCGGCGGGAGCGGATCGCTTGCGAAATCCAGCACTTGGCCGTCTTTGAGGAGGCGGGCCTCGAGTTTTTTCGGATCGATCGCCTGAATCGTGGTGCGCTGGTCGACGGCGTGGACGGCGGCGGTGGCGGCGCTCTGGCCGAGCACCATAAACACAGGTTCCATGCGGATACTGCCGAAGGCGATGTGCGAGGAGCTGAGGCACGCGGGTGCGAGGAGGTTGGTGCACTCGGAGGCGCGCGGGCGCAGGCTGCGGTAGCTGATCGGGTAGGGGCGCACGCGCACCTGCACGTCGCCCTCGTTGCGCACGAAACCCTCGGCAGTCACGAAGCGCTGGATGTTGTGCGAATCCATGTTGTAGGCGCCCATCCCGACGCTGTCGGTCGCGACGATTTCGCGCGTGCAGTTCTTTTCGGTCATCACGTATTCGCTGATCATGCGGCGGGCCTCGCGCACGTAGAGCTGGCGCGGCCAGTTATTGTTTTCGGTGAACTCATCCTTCGCGAGACCGAGGCGCTGGAATTCCGCACGGATTTTTTCTGGTACGCGGGGATGGTGCGCGTAGGTCCACATGAGGCCTTGCTGCCAATCGACGTGGGCTTGGACGATCTTCGCGCGCGTGGCGTAGTCGGCTTCGGGGTAGTCCCAGTTCTGGCCGATGAAGTCGGTGCTGATCGCGAAATTATTATTCGTGTCGGTCTTGCGGTTGGGCATCCACACGGGATTCCACGAGATGCGGTGGTCGCCGGCCTCGATGTTGCGGAGGGCGAGCTCGAACCACTGGGGATCGTAATTCGCGGGTTTTTCCCACGCGCGGCGATTCTCCGGCACGTCGGTCGTCGTCATGCGAAAATTGTAGGTCTGCACTTTGCGGTCGCCGGAAAATTCTACGCCGGGACTGGCCGGATTGATGCCGGGGAGGAGGCCGCTCTGCGGATCGCCGGGCTTCACGTAGGGATCGACCTTTTTGGTGAACTGGTGGCTGACGGTGTGCGCGACTTGCACGCCGTTGATCGTCTCGCCGTAAACGGCGTTGGCCTCGCGCCCGACGTGGTAACTGACACCGGCTTTGGCGAGCAGATCGCCCTCGTAGGTGGCATCGATGAACATGGCGGCGGTAAACGCGCGGCCGCTTTCCATCACGATGCGTACAATCCGGGTCCCGTCTTTGATCACGCCTTTACCCGGCACGAGATCGAGCCGCTCCCCGCGCACGATGGTGATCTTCGCGCCGGCTTCGCGGAGCAGGTCGTCGTAAACCTTCGTCGCGACGTGCGGTTCAAAGGTCCACATCGTCTTTTCGTCGGCGCCGGTGGGTTGGTTGCGCCCGACGAAATAGTCGCTCGGCTTTTGGCGCGTCCAGACGGCGGGGTTTTGATAGTGCTGCCAAATGCGCCCGTAGAATTCGCGGGCGATGCCGCCGATGGCGCGCTTATTGCCGATGTCGGTGGCACCGAGGCCGCCGGTCGTGAGGCCGCCGAGGAATTGCGTCGGCTCGATGAGCACGGCGGTCTTGCCCATCCGGGCGGTCTGGAGCGCGGCGGCGATGCCGGACGACGTGCCGCCGTAGATCACGACGTCAGCGGAGGTGGGTGCGGTGGCAGCGGTGGTGAGCGCGGCACTGAACACGGACAACGCAATGGCGAAGAGTGGAGGAAGGGAAAGCAGGCGCATCATCCGAGCAACGTGGCAGTTTGTTGCGATGGCTCCAGCTTGTTTGCGCAGCTGGCCGGGAAAACTCACCGCGGTGTGGATCGATTTCCGTTTGACCGAACTGGCGACGTATTCACCGTATATCCATGCCTGTCGCCACTGCCAAAGTGTTCCAGTCGGGAAACTCCCAGGCCCTGCGGCTGCCCAAATCGTTTCGGTTGAAATCCAAGACGGTCACGCTGGTGCGGACCACCGACGGATTCAGCGTGCACGACGCCGGCGATCACGCTCGCCGCGTGAAAGCCTTCGGCGCGTTGGCCGGTAGCTGTCCAGAGTTTCCGCAACTCGCAGCGAACGTCGCGTCCAATGCTCGACGCGACTGGGAATGATGTTTCTGCCCGACACCAACGTGTTTTCGGCCTACCTCGCGGGGCGGTCGGAATCGCTGGCGGAGCGCATGCGCTCCGAGTTTGCCGCCGGCACGCTGCGACTCTCGTTTATGGTGATAGCCGAGTTGGAATTTGGCGCGGAAAAGGCGCGCGTGCAGTTTGGCACGACGAGATTTGCCCGCCGGGTGGACACCCTGCGGCAGCAGCTTGAGATCGAGCCGCCCGGCCCGGAGTTTCCGCGTTGCTACGCCCAGGTGCGCAGTCAGCTCGAAAAAGTCGGTCGCAAGATCGGCGACCGCGACACGATCATCGCCGCACACGCGCTTGCCCTCGGGGCCGTATTGGTCACCCGGAATGGCGACGAGTTTTCGCGGGTGGCGGGGCTGACGGTGGAGAATTGGCAGATGGACTAATTGAGCGGTGATGCCCGCGCGCGCGCCACGTTTTCCGATTCCCCTGCCGCGCGCTGCGGTGAAACTCCTCGTCGTCCTCAACATCGCGGTCGCAGCGCTCTTGGGCGGCTGGTTCGTGATGCAACCCGAGACGCGCCAGCGCGAGGTGCGCCGGCTCGTCGAGAATGCCTTCGAGCATCAGAAACGGGTTTCCGCCTCCGATGTCGCGTGGGATCTGTGGCAACTGTACTACGCAGACAGCGCGACGGGGCGAATCGCTACCGGCGACAAGGCCATCGTCTATGGCGGCGCGCCGCGATCCAGCTCCGCCGCGAATGCGCCGGGTTTTCGCGTGCTGATCAATCGAGGTTATGCCGTCGGCTACAGCGATGCGCTCGGCAATCCGGTCTGGGTCGCCTATCACGTGCGCGATCTTGCGCAGCTGCCGACCCCAGCGGCGCGCCCGGATAAATTTGAAACGGACCGGCGGACCGCCGCGCGCGTCGCTCCCGCAGACTACGCGAACAGCGGCTACGACCGCGGGCACTTGGCGCCGAACTACGCGATCGCCACGCGCTATGGCACAGTGGCGCAGCGCGAGACGTTTTTAATGTCGAACATCACGCCCCAGCTGCACGCGCTCAACGCCGGGCTGTGGAAGGAACTCGAACTGAAAATCGCGACGAGTTACCCGGCGCGCTACGCCGAGGTCTGGGTGATTGCGGGGCCGGTGTTTGGCGTCGCCCCGAAAAAACTCCGCGGCGGTGTGGCGGTGCCGGACGCGTTTTTCCTGATCGTGATCGACGAGAGCGAAGGCAAGCTGCGCACGCTGGCGTTGGTGGTTCCGCAGGAAGCAGCGACGACGGACGACCCTGACCGCTATGTGACGAGCATCGACGAAATCCAGCGTCGTACTGGACTGGATTTTCTCACCGACCTCGATGACGTGGCGGAGAAGCAGGTCGAGGCGCAGCGGGCATCGCGGGTGTGGTGAGTGCGCGTCGAGGGTAGCGCCAGCGGGGGCCCGCGGTAGCCCGCCTCGTGAGAGGCGGGAGGCAGCGTGCCGCATTACGCAAAAGTCCCTGCTCTCACGAGCAGGGCTACCGGACTATTATTACTCTGTTATTTTCCTCTGAAAAAACGTCTCTTAAAAGTGTCACGTATTACGTGACACTCCCTAGAAGAATTCGGTTTTTTTTGGCAATGAACTTAACAGAGTAATACTCTGCCGAGCAAAGTGACTCCGCGTCGTCGCAAATTTTCGAAGGCACGTCGCGCCCGCTCACTTCGCGTCGCGCCCGCTCACTTCGCGTCGTGCCCGCTCTCTTCACGAGACGCTCCCTCACTTCGCGGCTGCGACCAACGGCTGCGTCCAGGCAGTCTCCACCTCGCCGGTAACGCCCGGGTTATGCTTCACCTTCGAGGAAACGATCTTCGCCCGCACGTAGAGTTCATCGCCCTTCAGCGTATACGCGGCCTTGAGGCCTTTGACTTCGGCGAGGACGGCACCGACGTCTTTGCTGTAGCGGCGGTGCGGGACCGTCTTCCGTGGCGCTTTTTCGGTGGACGGAGCGGGCATGAGTTGGCTTGTCGGATCGTAGCCGCGACGCGTGCCGATAAACTGCGTCGTGTAGGTCACGCCCGGTTCGGCTTGGATTTCGAGCGCGAGGGTTTTGTCGGCGCGGGTGACGTCGGTGAGCACGACGCCGGAGCTCGAGTAAAAATCGCCTGCCTCCATCGCGAGGACGATGGACTCGGGCGTCAGGTGGCGGGCGCGCACCATGACCCAACCGCGGAGGGGATTGCTCTTCCCAAGAATGAGCTGGTGGTAGTCGTGCCCATCGTCGGTGCCGATGCCGTACAGCACGTCGAGTTTCAGTTCGGCGAGGCGACGGGTCAGAATGACATCCCACATCGCATCGGTGCTGAGGCGGGTGGCGTCGCCCTCGTTGTGCACCGTCGGGTGGCCATTGTAGACCTCGAAGAATTTCTCACCGTGCACCTGCATCAGCTCCTCGGCGGTCACGCCCCAGACGAAGTTCGGGTGGTTGAGATGGAGGAACATCGGCTGGCCGGTTTTCTCGCGCTGCGCGAGTACGGCATCGACGGAGCGCCGCATGATCTCGACGGCGTTATCGGCGGCGATCGGCGCGACGAGCGAAACGGGATTGGTCAGGTTCATGTGCACTGGACCGCTCATCTCGGGCTCGGTCGCGGTCTTCGGGCGCTTCCAACTCGAGGTGACCTCCATGCCGGGAATCATGAGGAACCGGCCGGATTCCTCGACCAACGGGCGATATTCGGCGAGTGGCTTGAGGCGCACGGCTTTTTTTCCGTCGGTCTCGCGCTGTTCGACCCAAGCGGAGCCGAAGCGGGCGAGATACTTTTCCAGGACGGCCCCGCCGCCTTTTTGGACGACCTCACCTTTTACGGCCGCAGGCGCTTTCAGTTCCAACCAGCGCGCGCCCTCGGCGAGGACGTTGTGGTCGGACATTGCGAGAAAATGATAGCCGGCGCGCTTGTAGCTGTCGGCGATCATCTCGGGATAGTCGTTGCCGTCGCTCCACAGCGAGTGCGTGTGGAGGTTGCCCTTGAACCAACGCGGGGCTGGATCGGCGGCCGGCGTAGCGGCGTGGGTGACGGAGAAGGAGCCGCCCAACACCGCGGCAGCGGCAGTGAGTACGGCGAGGAGAGGAAAGGGTGGAGTCATGGCGAAAATAAAAAGGGCCGGTCAGTGACCGGCCCGAGTTGCCTAGAACGAACCCTTGATGCCGGCGGTCCACAGGGAGCCGCCGTAGTCGTCACGCTGGCGGAATTTCGCGAAGGCGGGGGTGTTGGGGCCGTAGATTTTGGTGTCTTCGGTGGCGCCGTTGAGATTGCGGATGGAGGCGAAGAGGCCCAGCTGGCGGCTGAGGTAATACTCCCCGGAGATGTCGATATAGAGGCGCTTGGGGCGGTAGTTATAGGTGCCGGGCTCGATGCTGTTCGTAGCAGTGCCGGCGACGAAAGCGCGGCGCTGGATGCCGCGGTAATTTTCGTTGATGCGGATATTCCATTTCTGGCGGTTGAGGCTGAGGCCCCAGTTAACGACCAGCGGGTTCATGTCCTGCATGTTATCGGTATCTTTCGCGCGCTGGGAGCTGAGGTTGGCGAAAACTTGGACGCCGCGGGCCCAGTTGGGGAGAAAGGTGAGGGACTGCTTGTAGTCGATTTCGAAGCCGTGCTGCCGGACATTATCCGGATTGTTGAACTGGGTGATGACCTGAATGCCGCCGTAGTCGGCTTCATCGAGTCCGTAGGTCGCGAGGAATTGCGGGCTGACGGGACTGGTGACGTTGACGAAGAAGTTCGTGTAATCGCGGACGAAGCCGGTGAGGGAGAGGGTGCCGACGGTGCCGAAATAGTAATCGATGCGGGCCATAAACGTCTTGGCGTCCCAGGCTTTGATCGACGCGTTGTTCACGGTGATGCGGGAATTGGGGTTGAGGAGCTCGATGTCGGGCAGGAGGACGCCGCCCATGTATTGGTTGAAATCGGGGCGGCCCACCGACTGCGAATAGGCAGCGCGGGCGACCAGGTTTTCGCGCAGGTTGTAGCTTGCGTTGATGCTCGGAAAGAGGCGCAGATACTCTTTTTTCACGGGGGTGCCGCGGTCGAGGAGGGTGCGCTGCCAGGCGGCGAGGCTGCCCGCGGGGTCGATCACTTGGATGACGTTGGCGGCGTTGCGAATGACGTCGCCCTTGGCGTTGCGTTGGTAGTTGAGTGCGGGGTCTTCGCGGGGGCCTTGGGCGTCGATGTTGGTCTGTTCGGCGCGTACGCCGCCGGTGATGTTCAGGCGATTGTTCAGCAGGGAGAGGTCGCCGCGAATGAAGAGCGAGGAGATGATTTCCTCGGCGCGCTTGGAGAAGCGGGTGAGCGCCTGATAATCGGCGACGGGATTGCGCGTCCAGTTGGCGGGGTTTGCGCGGTAGTCATCCCAGGCCTTGGAGTTGTCGACGTGCTGTTGCTTGGGCATGCCGAAGTCGGGGATGCGCTCAGAATAGGGGATGTCGATGAATCGGGCGGGGCTGTCATCGTTGATGAGTCCGGTGACGGTGGTCGGGGTGAGGCTGGCGCGGCCATCGGGCCCGACGTAGGTGTAGGTTTCGAGATTGCCGCCGGGACCGCGGAGGTCGCGGATCTTGGTGCGGATGTCGGCACCTGCTTTGACGGTCAGGACATTGTCGCGGAGGCGGAAATCGCGACGGAGATTGTAGTAGGCCTGGCGCGTGGTGTCGTAGGTGCGCTGGCGATTGCTGTTGGCGTTTACGATCGAGTAGCTGTCGAGATTCGAGGGATTGACGGCGCGGCCGTCGGGATCGGTGATGGTGATTTTGCCGGGGCGGAGGTAGAAGATCTCGTCGAAGTTGATCGTGACGTTGTTGCGTTGGAGGTTCACGCCGTTGAAGCGGCCCTTGTCGATATCTTGGTAGTCGATGCGGGAGCTGCCATAGGCGATGCCGGAATCGGATTTCCAGATCGGGCCATCGTGCAGCCAACGGAGGGAGGGCGTGTAGGTGCGGCCGGGTCGAATCCGACCGCTGTTACCCAAAGTGAACTGGCCCGAGTTGATGGCTCCCGTGGCGGGAAAGGTACTCAATGAGCCCCAAGTGTGCGTGGGCGACCAGTTGCCCGGTACCACGCGGTTGATGGTAAAGGTTTGGCTCCGCGTCGCGAAGTTTTCCTTCAACATACCGTAGGAAAATCCGACCGTGAGGCGGTCGGTGCGGGCAAAGCGCCAGTCCACGGTCGTGGAAAAGGATTCGCGCGACGTGTCCTTGCCGCTGTCGCGCCAAGAGAACACGGCGAGGTAGGGCCGGTCTGGCGTGGTGGCGGGCCGGCCGGTGAGCGCCGTGGCCGCGACATTGGACGCGAGGGCTGGGCCGACCCACTGCATCGCGGTGTTGGACTGCGGGGTGTATTGGACGGAGGTCCCGCCGGAGACGGTGAAGCCGAAATTCTTGGTCACGGGGACGACGGCGGAGACATCGAAGCCGGGGTGAATCTTGTAGGTTTTCTGACCCCAGCTGGGGCCGGGTGACTGGCGGAGGAATGAGCGCTCGGCGTCCTTCATCAGGAACGCGACGCTGTAAGTGTAGAACGGTTTGTTGCGCTCAAAGGCGCTGCGCGGGACGAAATTCACGGAGCCGGCGAGCGCGGAGCCGGGGGTATCCGGCACGGGCGAGCGGTTCACCTCGATGCGCGCGACGCTGTTGATGGACACCTGATCGAGTTCGACCTGCCGTCCGGTGCCGGCACCGGCGGCGCTGGCCATATCGAAACCGCCCATTGAAATCGGGACGTTGCCGGCCGGGACGCCGTTGATGGAGAAGCGGCGCGCGTCACCGCCGGTGTAGTCCGAAGTGATGCCGGGGAGGAACTTCATGAACTCGCCCACGCTCCCGTCGGCGATGGTGCCGAACTCGTCGGTGGAGACGACGTTCATCATGTTTTTCGCGAAACGCTGCTCGTTGATCGCGATGGCGGCGGCGTCCATTTCCTTCGAGGAAGAGACCGTGAAGGCGTCGAGTTTTACCGTCTCGCCGGCAGCGGGGGCTTTGCCAGAAGCGGATTCTCCAGCGGCGAGCGTGATATCGCGTTGCACCGTCTGGCCGGGAGCGACGGCGACGATCTCGGAGCTGGAGCCGAGGCCGGTGTAGAAAATTTTCAGTGTGACGGTGCCGGTCGCGATGTTGGTGAGACGGTATTGGCCGGTGCTATCCGTGAGCACTTGCTGGCTGGAACCGTCCACCGTGATGCGGGCATTTTCGACGTACTCGCCGCGGCGGGCGTTGAACACTCGGCCCTCGATCGTGCCGGTCGAGACCGCTTGCGCGCCGAGGATCGTGGTGAAAATCAGAACGGCCGCGGCAGCGAAGCAGCGGCGGGCTAGCCAGAAGGTTAAAGCGGAGGTCTTCATAGTTTGAGGTCGCGCGAGCCGAGCTTGGAGGTGTACCGACGCGACGAGTGAGGAAATAAATGTTCATTCGCCGATGCGAGGCAATTTCCCGGTTCGAGGGCGAGGGAGAGGGATGTTGGGCGATGACAACCCCGCGGCTTGAAAAACGTGGCGGCCGGCCCGACGTTGAGCTCTTTTCTGCTCAAGATACGCGCCCGCCATGCCCACTGCCACTCCCACGCCAGAAATCGAAGCCGAGGCCGACCGCCTCCTCTGCTCGCTCATGCATGTCGAGTGCGACCCGCGCGGGCGGACGTGGAATCTCGAAACGTGCCGTGAGATCGCGCCGCTCACCCTCGAAATCAACCGGCTGAAAAAGGAAAAAAACGCGGTCATTCTCACCCACTCTTACGTCGAGCCGGAGATCATTTACGGCGTGGGTGACTTCAAGGGTGACTCCTATCACCTCAGCCTCATGGCGAAACAGGCGAAGGCGCAGATCATCGTGTTTGTCGGGGTCGTGTTCATGGCCGAGACCGCTAAGATCCTCTCGCCCGAAGCCACCGTCGTCGTGCCGGATCGCGGCTCGGGTTGCTCCCTGGCCGATTCCATTGACGGCGATGGCGTACGAAAACTCAAAGCACTCTACCCCGACGCCACCGTGGTCTGTTACATCAACAGCACGGCCGACGTGAAGGCCGAGAGCGACGTCTGTGTGACCTCGGGCAACGTCTACGCTATCGTCCAGAAACTTCCCGCCCGCCGCATTCTCTTTGTGCCCGACCGGCTGATGGCGGAAAACGTGCGCACAGAAATGAAGGCGCGCGGCGTCGACAAAGAGATCATCTCGTCCGATGGCACGTGTATGGTGCACGACCAGTTCACGCCCGCGCAGATTGCGGAGGCGCGCGCGCAGTTCCCCGGCCTCAAGGTCGTGGCCCACCCCGAATGCACCGAAGAAGTCGCCGCGCTCGCCGATTACGTCGGCAGCACCGGAGGGATGATGAAATATGTGAAGACGACGCCCGCGCCGTATTTCCTGATGCTCACCGAGTGCGGACTCGTTGGCCGACTCGAAGTCGAGGCACCCGAGAAGACCTTCATCGGCGGCTGCCGGCTCTGCCCCTACATGAAACTCAACTCGCTCGAAAAAGTGCGCGACGCTCTTCTCGCGCCGCGTCCCGACCAGATCGTGACGCTCGACGAAGGCCTGCGGCTCCGGGCCGCGCGCTGCATCGACCGGATGTTCGAGCTGACACCGACCGACTGACCCTATCACACGTTTGTCACGTAATACGTGACAAACACCGCGGCCCAAAAAATCATGACTATCACCCCACGCACCGACCACCTGATCGACCTCGCGCTCGACGAAGATGCCGGACTCGGCGACGTTACCAGCCGCGCGATTTTTCCGGCCCAACACACGTCGCGCGCCTTTATCGAAGCGAAACAAGACCTCGTCGTATGCGGGCTCGACGTGGCGGCACGGGTGTTTGCGCGCGTCGATCCGGCGCTGAAGGTCACGCTGATCGCGTACGACGGCGAGCGAGTGAAAACCGGCGGCGTGGTCCTGCGCGTCACCGGACCGACGGCCGCGCTACTCACGGCGGAACGCACCGCGCTGAATTTTATTCAACGCCTCTCCGGTGTCGCGACGCTGTCGCGGAAATTTGCCGCGGCGGTTGACGGCACGGGCACCCGGATTGTCGATACGCGGAAGACGACGCCCGGCTGGCGTGCGCTCGAAAAATATGCCGTGCGCTGCGGTGGCTGCATCAACCACCGCTCCTCGCTCGGCGAACACGTCCTTATCAAAGACAACCACATCGCCGCTGCCGGTTCGCTGACGAAGGCCGTGAAGCTCTGTCGCGCCGCCGCGCCGCACAGCGCGAAAATCGAAGTCGAAGCCACCACGCTCGCTGAAGTGAAAGAAGCGGTGCGCGCCGGTGCCGAGGTGATTTTGCTCGATAACATGTCGCCCGCGATGGTCCGCAGCGCGGTCGCGATCATCGCGGGCGCAGCCGTCGTCGAAGTTTCCGGCGGCGTGCGTTATGAGACGCTGCGGGACTACGCCTTGCCCGGCGTGGACGTGATCAGCGTCGGCGCGCTCACGCACTCGGCGCCGGCGGCGGATCTGAGTTTGACGATTCTGCCCGCCAGTCGGCGGCGCGGTTGACTCATTCGGTCGATGAGCCACGTTGGCCACTCGATGAAAACTACTACGCTCCGTCCGGCTCCGCGTTCGCGTTCCGTGGCGCGGAGTTTGGTCGCGAAGAAGAAACGGTCGCAGTCAGTCGGCCAGTCGTGGACGCCACCAGATTTTGTGAAGCGGCTAAACGAGGATTTCGACGGCAAGATTCAGTCGCTTAGCTATGTGGACTATCTGGAGCGGTGAGCGCCTACGCCGATACGTCGTTTCTCCTGTCTTATTTTGGTCAGGATGCGAAGACATTGCTGGCCCACGAATATGCCTCAGGTTGGACCGAGCCGCCGCGCATCGCGTGGACACCGTTCGGGGAATTGGAATTTAGGAATGCCGCCCGGGCTTTGGTGTTTTCCGGCAAACTCGATCTAGCCGGACTCGCGGCGATCGAGGCACGGGTGCGCGAGGATTTACGCGGCGACATCTTGACGCGACGAACGCTCCCGGCCGGTTCGTACTATCGGACGGCCGAGACCATTTCGGCCGCGCACACTATCCGTCTGGGCGTGCGCACGCTCGATCTGCTGCATATCGCGGCCGCGCAGACCCTCGAGGCGCGGAAGTTCCTCAGCTTCGATCTTCGCCAGCGCGAGTTTGCCGTCCGCTGCGGCCTACACGTGCTGCCGGAGCGCGCTGCCACCACCCCATGAAAATCATCCGCACCGACTGTCTCGTGATTGGCGCCGGGCTCGCCGGCTCGGCTTATGCTCTCCACGCCGCCCGCGCGGGACTTTCCGTCGAGCTGCTGTCGCTCGCCGAGCCGCTCGTCGCCAACAGCGATTGGGCGCAGGGCGGTATCATTTACGACACGACGCCCGATCCGGCGTCGCTCGCGCGCGACATCATGGACGCGAGCGACGGCACCGCCAATCCCGCGGCCATCGACCAACTTGTGCGCGAGGGCCCGGCCGCAGTGAAGGAGCTCCTCCTCGATGAACTGCAGGTGGGCTTCGACCGCGATGCGGCTGGTTCACTCGACTACACCCGCGAAGGCGGACATAGCGAACGGCGCATTATCCACGCGAAGGATACGACCGGGCATTCGATCCTTGCTGCCGTCGCGCGCCGCGTCGACGCCACCCCGCGCATCTTCCGCCGCATCGGCTGGGTCGCCGTCGATCTGCTGACGCTCTCGCACAACTCGGAAAACCTCACCGACAAATACGAACCGCTCACCTGTTTCGGAGCCTATGTGCTCGATACCGGCACCGGAGAGGTGGTCGCGATCGTCGCGAAAAAAACGGTGCTCGCGAGTGGCGGCCTGGGACAGATTTTTCTGCATTCCACCAACCAGCCGGGCAGCGTCGGCCACGGCGTGGCGATGGCTTATCGCGTGGGTGCGCGGCTCATCGATCTCGAATACGTGCAGTTCCATCCGACGGTCTTCGCGAAGAAGAACGCCCCGCGGTTCCTCGTCACCGAGGCGTTGCGGGGCGAGGGCGGAGTGCTGGTCAACGCCCGAGGCGAACGCTTCATGGACGCCGTGCACCCGCGTGGTTCGCTGGCGCCGCGCGATGTCGTGGCGCGCGCCATCAAGCAGGAGTTGGCCGCGAGTGGTGAGCCCTGCGCGTTGCTCGATCTTTCGGCCATGCCGCCGGAATTCATCCGCGAACGATTTCCGAGCATCTACGAGCGTTGCCTCAGCCACGGCGTCGATATCACGCGCGAACCCATCCCGGTGGTGCCTGCGGCCCATTACGCGTGTGGGGGGGTGCATACCGACCTTAATGGCCGCACCAATATCCGCCACTTAGCCGCGATCGGCGAAACGGCGTGCACCGGCCTGCACGGTGCGAACCGGCTCGCCAGCACGTCGCTGCTCGAATGTCTCACCGGGGCAAAGTTTGCGGCGCGTGCGGACGCGGCGGAGATCAGTGGCGTGGGCTGGCCAGCCCGTGACGCCGCGAATCTCGGATCGGCCAACTCGGGCCACTTTCGTCAGCCTGACCCGCGCCCGTGGGAAAGCCCGACGCGCGAGGCCGATCCGGTGCTGGTCCGGCAAGACCTGCAGCAAATCCAAAACACGATGTGGAATTACAGCGGCGTCGTGCGCTCGCCGAAACGTCTGCGTCGGGCGCGCCGTATCTTGCTCGAGCTCCGCGAGGAGATTCAGAGTTTCTACCGCGGTTGCCGTCTCACGAGGGATGGTATCGAGCTACGCAACGCCATCCAGACCGCGTTGCTGGTGGTGCACGCAGCAGCTCTTAACCCGCGCAGCAAGGGTTGTCACTACGTCGTCGAAGAGGATTAGCGGCGGGGGCCGCGTGGGCTTACGCCGCACCGGCCGCCGCACGGGCGCGGGCCTGTTCAAGGATACTCAGCAGCGTCGCGAAATCCTCTTCGCGGGTGCGGCTCTCGATGATGAAATCGAATTTATGGGCCTCTTGGAGCTCGCGCTCGGCGGTCCGCATGCGGCCGGCGATCTCGGCGGCGTTGTCCTGGGCTCGCCCGATCATCCGGGCGACCAACCGCTCCTGATCAACGATGATAAACACCGTCGTCATGCGGCGGGCGAGGAGCGGGTTTTCCTGGGCGGCGCGGCGAAAGCTCTCCACGCCCTGCACATCGACGCTGAGCACGAGGCTCTGTCCGCGTGCGAGGGGTTCCAAGACGCTCGATTTTAACGTGCCGTAGCGACGTTGGCCGTGCACCCACGCCCACTCCAGAAAATCGTTGGCGGCGAGTCCCGCGTCGAACTGCTCGGGCGTCAGGAAATGGTAATGCACGCCGTTGATCTCGCCGGGCCGCGGTGCGCGCGTCGTGGTGGTGACCACGCGTTCGAATTCTCGGATCTCGGAGACCAAGCGGTCGCACAGCGTGCTCTTGCCGGAGCCGGCTGGGCCGGCGATGACGAGGAGGACGGGGACATTCCGGTGAGGCATCTCAGTAAAAACAAGGTGTCAGTAGGTGAACGCCACGCCGGCCAGCACCAAGCCGTAGGCGGCGATCACACTGCCCACGCCCCGGGCCCGGCCCGGACGGGCAAACAGCCACGTGATGAAATCGCGCATCCGCCACGGTTGCGCGCCGAGCCAAACGGCGAGGGCCAGTGATGCGTAGACCAGCGAGACGAGCACCAGCCGCTGCGGTCGGTCGTATTCCATATAGGCTGCGTCGAGCAGCGGCATGGCCGCCATCAACACGAGGACGCACCCTCCGCGCACGGCGAGAAAATCGGGCACGCACTTGAACGAAAGCACGGCGACGGCGGCGAACGCGACAAAGAGGAGTTTCCGGTACTCGCCGAAATCCGCCGGGGAGAGGTGCCAGATCCCGTAGAGGAACCACGCTGCACCCGCGCCGAACAGCAGGTAGGTGGCGGTGGGCGAGCGCGGAAAGCCTTTGAGAACCGCGGCGTAGCCGGAGTGGCCGAGCACGAGTGGCAGACCGAGGATCAGTAGCAGCAAGCCGGGGAGGAGGGTGGCAAGGGTGAGGGACATGGTTTGGGAAATCGTTCGCTGACTCTTAATCGTTCTCTTTCTGGTTCTCGGTTTCGTTTTTTTCGATACACCCCGTTCCGCCCGCCTCGTAAGGAGCCTGTTCTTCCTCCTGCACGAGCCCCGAAAACCGGGCGATCAATCCAGCGAGCAAAGAAACCACTCCGAGTAGAATTTTCTTTCCGTCCACCGCAGTGGTTTCTGCCAATTTTTTGCGAACCACCAAAACATCCAAACACGCTGCGCATTCCAACGCAGATCCACGGGCAATATCCAGATACCGGCAACGATCCGGGTGCGACCGCTTGCCGTTCCCCTCGGCGATGTTGAGTACGATACTCGTTGAAGCACGGTCGAGCTGATCTTTCGCGGCGAGTTTGCCGGACAGCTGCTCGATCACGGGTTCGACCCAGGAGGCGAATCGCACCGCTTCATGATAAGCGCGGAGTTTTTCGTGGTCGAATTGGGCGGGCATGGCGGAGAAGGCAAACGAGGGAGAACGAGAACGATTAAGAGAACGAGAACGATTGGAGGATTACGCGGGGCAGGGCACCCCGCTCAGCACCAACTCCCCATACAGCGTGCTCACGCTCGCGCGCGCGATCTTCAGTGGCACCAACGTTCCGATCAGGCGCGGACTCGCGTCGAAGATGCACACGCGATTGCCCCGCGTGCGGCCCGTGAAACGCGCGCCGGTCTTGTCGGGCCCCTCGACGAGGATCTCCTCGACGGTGCCGACCAGTGCGGCGCTGCGCCGGAGGGAGTTGGCCTTGAGGATTTCGAGGAGGGCCGAGTTGCGGGCTTCCTTCACGGTATCGGGGATTTGGTCACCGAGCTCGGCCGCGGGCGTGCCGGTGCGGATCGAGTATTTGAAGACATAGGCCATGTCGTAATTGCCGGCCTCGAAGAGCTCGCGCGTCTGCTGAAAATCTTCGTCGGTCTCCCCGGGAAACCCCACGATGACATCCGTCGAAAAATACATGTCGCTCCGCACCGCGCGCAGGGCGTCGACGATCTCTTTGTAACGCTCGCGGGTGTAGGGGCGGTTCATCGCGCGGAGGATGCGGTTGCTGCCGCTCTGCATCGGCAGGTGCACGTAGCCACAGAGTTTCGGGAGCCGGCCATACGCCGCCACCAAATCTTCTTTGAAACCGCGAGGGTGGGGGGACGTGAAGCGGATGCGTTCGATGCCGTCGAGGGCGGAGACTTTTTCCAACAACTGCACGAAGGGCGAAATCCCCTCCGTATGCGGATAGTCGCGACGCCCGTAGCTCGTCACAATCTGACCGAGCAACGTGACTTCGCGCACGCCGCGCGCGGCGAGGGCCCGGCACTCGGCCACGATGTCGTCCATCGGGCGCGAGCGTTCGTCGCCGCGCGTCTTGGGCACGATGCAGAACGAGCAATCCATGTTGCAGCCCTGCTGAATTGAAACGAAGGCCGTGATCTGGCGTTCGATCACGCCACTCGCATCCGGCTCGGGCGCGAGGTGGTCTTTGATCGTGTTCTGCGAACCGGCTTCTTCGCCGATGTCGACGATCGTCTCGCCGATCGGCGTGCCGGCCTCGCGGGCGGCGCGGAGGTTGTCGAGGTAGCCCGGCACTTGGTGAAATTTCTGCGTGCCCACGATCAGGTCGACGTCGGGCAACTGGTCGAGTAGCGAAGCCCCGCGGTTTTGCGCCATGCACCCGAGGATACCGAGGATGAAATCGGGATTCTTCTTTTTCCGGGCTGAGAGGTTCTCCGCCTTGCCGATTGCCTTTTGTTCGGCGGCGTCGCGCACGGAACAGGTGTTAAGCAGCAGGACGTCGCAGTCGTTTTCATCCGCCACGATGCGGTAGCCCCGGGCGCGCAGCATGGCCGAGACCGCGTCGCTATCGCGCTCGTTCATCTGACACCCGTAGGTTTTAATATGGACCCGATTCATCCGTAGGAGGGTTGTGGATAGAGGAGAGCAAGGGAGGGTCAACGCGGGAAACCGGCCCTCAATTACAGGGGTGCATCTCCGATTGGCCGCCGAAAGTCGCGGCGCCGTGTTAGCCACGAATGCGGGAGGCGCTTCCGTCCCTCCGATTTAGGGACTGAAGTTCCTGCCGCGTGCTCGATGGCGACAACGCGCGGATGCACTCGGTCTCCGTCACGTCGGAGGCAGCGCCTTCCCTCGGCTCGATCAATCGCGCCGCCTTCACCAACGATTCGGCTGCTTGCGTCACCCCGGGTGAGACCCTGACCCGTCCTCCGCGGCCCTCGCCGCCAATGCCGCCCTCGAGCAAGGCGGTGCCTTTGGCCTCGCTGCCGATTCGCGCGACGCCGCGCTCCTCGCCACCCTCGCGCCCGGCAACTACACCGTGCACGTCTCCGGCGTGGCGGGCACCACCGGCGTGGCCCTCGTCGAAGTTTACGAAGTGCCGTAGTGATTTCCTGAGGAAACCGTGCAGATTGGCTGCATTGTGTTTTTCCGCTTCGTCATCTTTGGGTTTTTATTTAGCGCCGCTGTTTTCGGCCGCGCCGCCACGCCCGCCCCCGACGCCATCGTGCTCGTCGCGGGCGATCTGCACTCGGCCTACGACCGCACCGCGCAATTCCTCGCGCACGTCGACCGCCTCCGCACCGAAAATCCCGGCGTGCCCGTCGCCGTGCTGATCAATGGTGACACGTTCGAACTTGGTAACGCCGTCGCCAAACGCAGCGCCGGCACCGTGGAGTTTGCGCTGTTCACCGCCCTCGCTGCGCGCGTCCCCACCGTCGTGAACCTCGGCAACCACGAACCCGAATTCCACGCCGTCGCCGAGACCGTCGCGAAAATCCAAGCGACCGGCGCCATCGTCCTTGCCGGCAATCTCCTCAACCCGTCCAACCGCCAGCCCTACGCGCCTGCAACCACACGTCTGAAACTCGGGGCTCGCGAAGCCGTCGTCGTCGGCCTCACGACGGATCGCCTCGCGACCTTCCGCCTCGCCGTCCGCCCCGAACTCGATCTCGCCGATCCCGTCGTGTGGGCGCAGCAACATCTCCCTGCGCTCCTGCGCGCCGCGCCGCTTGCCATCGTACTCGCACACACCGGCCTCAAAGCCGACCGCGCCATCTTGCCGCTCGTCCCTGACGGCACGCTCTTCGCCGGAGCGCACGACCATCTGCGCTTCGTCCACCGCGAGGGGCGCACGGTGTATGTTCACTCGGGCAGCTGGACCGAATTCATCTCGATCGCCCGCCTGCGGATGACTGCCCGCGGTCCGACTTGGAGCGTCGAGCAGCAGCGTATCGCCCCGGATGATCCGGTTGACGAAACGCTCGCCGCGCTCATTCGCGCCACACTCGAGCAACACCTCACCACCGAAGAAACCGCTGTCGTCGGCCGCACCCCCCGCGCCCTTGGTCCCACGGACGCCGCCCTCTTCGCCGTCGAAGCCGCGCGTCGTGCCGCCGGTGCCGATTGCGCACTCGTCGGAGCCACGACGTTCGGTGCCGGCCTGCCGGCCGGGGAAGTCTCGCGCTTTGCGTTGGATGCCTGCGTGCGTTTCGACGGTCCGCTCTTCATCGCTGAAGTCGACGGCGCTTGGCTGCAACAACTCCTCGCTCGCTGCAACCAGGGCCCGGATACGCCTTGGGCCGACCGCGCCGGCGAAAAGCTCGTCGCGGCCGCGCCCGCCGAAATCATCCCGGGCCGCCGCTATCGTTTGGTCACGACCGACTGGGTCGCGAAGAACGCCAAAAGTTATCTCGGAGAAACCCCGCCCACGCTCACCGAACAACCGGCACTGAAATTGAAAGCGGCGGTCATGAGGGCGCTCAATTCCCCACGATGATTCCGCAAGGTAGGAGCCCGCTTGCGGGCGATTCAGCGCGATCGCAGGCGTCCGTCGCATCCCATCGCCCGCAAGCGGGCTCCTACGTCCGAATCAGCGTGCGGGTTTTCACCTGCCCCGCGCTGGTCTTACTCGTCGCCCTCCCTCTCGCCGCCCAAACGCCCGCGCCGAAAAATGCATCGGCCGACCCGACGGCCGACGAACTTTTCCAACTGGGCAAATCGCTCTTCGACCAGTTCGCGCCACCGGAGATTAAGGAGGAGTATGAGTTTCCCGGCAAAGCGCAGTGGGATGCGTTTGCGGTGCGGCTGCAACGCGCGCTCGAAAGCGACGATCTCTCCGCTCTCGCCGCCTACGAAGCCGAAGCCCGCGCCGCGCTCAGCGGGCTGCGGCTGCTCCCCGGCTACGAGGATTATGCCGACTGGCTCGAGCAACGCATCGATGAAATCCAGGGCGCGAAACAGGCTACGGTTCCGCTCCGGCCGCCACTACCGCCAAAACCGTTGCCTCCCGGAATCAAGCCGCCGCCACCGCAGCCTCCGTCATTACTTCCCCATTACGATCTGTGGCTCGCTCGGGTGCGCGCGAGGCCGGTGCCGGCCAGTGCGGCGCAACTCATGCCGCGCCTGCGCGCCGCCTTCGTCGCCGAAGGCGTGCCGCCCGAACTGGCCTGGCTCGCGGAAGCGGAAAGTTCGCTCAATCCCTCCGCCCGCAGTCCGGTTGGTGCCAAGGGCTTGTTTCAATTTATGCCCGACACCGCGAAGGCGATGGGTCTCGGCACATTCTTGCCCGACGAGCGTACCGATCCGGACAAATCCGCCCGCGCCGCCGCGCGCTACCTGAAATTGCTCCACGGGAAATTCGGCAGCTGGCCGCTCGCCCTCGCCGCCTACAACGCCGGCGAAGGCCGCGTGCGCCGCACGCTGGCGAAATACAAAGCGACGAGCTTCACTGCCATCGCCGTGCAACTCCCCGCCGAAACCCGCATGTATGTCCCCAAAGTCTGCGCCCTTATCGCGACCCGTGCGGGCGTGGCGCCGGACCGGATCGCGCCGCCGCGGGCGCCGTGAGGGGGCGGGGATGTTTCGCGTTGTCTCCGCAGTGGTTCTGCCTTCCGTTGACTCTATGACTTCCGCCCGCGTCCGTTCCTGGTGGCCCCTGCTGTTGGTCTTGGGTGGCACGATTCTTCTGGTGACCAGCGGCTGTTTTGGGTGGGGTGGCCGTTCGCGCCAGACGCAGCGCTCGAGCAGCGTCGTGGCGTTCCTCTATCCGAATCAAAGCAACCCACTGCCACCGCTTGAAATCCCGGTGCTGCGATTGCCGCTCCGTGTCGGTATCGCCTTCGTGCCATCGGATCGCAACGACATCTCGGAGATGCAACGCTCCGGGTTGTTGCAGCGCGTGGCGGCCGAGTTCAAGGGGCGCGATTACATCGAGTCGATCGAGATTGTTCCCGGGACCTACCTGCGCAAAGAGGGCGGTTTCGAAAACCTTAACCAGGTGCGGCGGCTGTTGAATTTCGACGTCGTCGCGCTCGTCGCCTACGATCAAGTCCAGTTCACCGATCAGAATTTCTTGTCGCTCGCCTACTGGACGATTGTGGGCGCCTATATTTTTAAGGGCCACAAGAACGACACGCAGACCCTGATGGAGGCTGCGATCTACGACATCCCGAGCCGGCACCTCCTGTTTCGTGCACCGGGCGGGAGCCGGGTGCAGGCCAGCTCGGCCGCGGTGTATGTGCAAGAGAACCGGCGCGCGGATGCGGTGAAGGGCTTTGACGGCGCGACCGACGATCTGATCCAGAACCTTAAGACTCAGCTCGAGGAGTTTCGCACGCGCGTGAAAAACGCCCCGACCGGCTCCGTCGCGCGCATCGAGCACAAGCCCGGCTACAAGGGAGGCGGCTCGTTCGAGGGAGTGTTCGTCGCGGCACTCGCATTGCTGGCGGGATTGGGTGCGTGGCAACGGCGGCGGTGAGCGGCCCGACGCCAGCGCAAGCCACGCCGCGCAAGACCCTGCCATGGGCGACGGTGGCGGTCGCGGTGGCCGCTGGCACGTTGTCTTTCCTGCCCGGCGCGAGGGCGGCGGCGGAATTCGAGCGCGAGCGGATCTTGGCGGGCGAGCTTTGGAGGCTGTGGACAGCGCATTTGGTTCATTTCGGCGGCAGTCATGTGGGGTGGAACTTGGCCGCGATCGTGCCGGCGGGTATTTGGGTGGAGCGCGTGGTGCCGGGCCGAACGCGACTGCTCTATCTTTTGGCCCCCGGCATCATCGGCGTCGCGCTCCTCGCGCTCGATGCGCGGCTCCAAATTTACGCGGGGCTGTCCGGCGTGGCGACGGGCGTGCTCGCGTTGCTCGCGTTCACGCAACTGGCGAGGCTGGAACCGGCCGCGCGCCGATGGTGGTGGGGCGTGCTCGGCTTGCTCGCCGCGAAAATCGTGCTTGAAACCGCGCGCCGTCAGCCCGTGTTCGCACACTTCGCGGCCGCCGAGATCCAACCCGTGCCGCTCGCCCATCTCATGGGCCTCGCGTGCGCTGCGGTGGTGCATGGGTGGTGCCGGCCCGCGCCGTCGGCGTAGGCGGCGCGCCGGATCGGAGTCCCTTTGCCAGCAGGGCGACTCGCATCCCTCAGTTATTTAGGGCATCCCCAAAGCCGCCGCTTCAGAGCGGTTGTCACTTAATAAGTGACAAACAACTTCGGGTGTTTTTCGAGATCAACGTAGCGGAGTAATGCTGGCCGCCGCAACTTTGCCTCGCCCCCGAGTCGCGCGCCGCTTTGCTGGGCGCATGGGATTTTTTGACCGCTTTTCTGCGAAGAAATCAACGTCCGCGCCGGCTTCGGCCAACGGCTCCGATGCCACGCATGCGGCGCTCGCGGCGGCCGCGTCATCGTCGCCGGCGTCTCCCGCTCCGGCCGTCGGTAGCGTCAAAGCCTTGCTCGAAACCGCCCGTGAGAAACTGACCGCCAAAGACCTCCCGGCCGCCGTCGCGCTCTACGAAGACGTGCTCGCGAGCTCGGCTGGAGACCGGCCCGATGTCCTCGTGGCCATCTCCGGCGATCTCGGTTCGCACGGGCACGTCAACGAAATCATCGAACTCGTCGCCCCGCGCTACGACGCCGACCGCCACGGTCCGGCCACGGGGCTCAATCTCCTGCAGGCCTACCTCGCCGTGCGCAATCCGGATGCCGCGCAGCATGTGCTCGATATTCTGTTCGGTCTGCAACGACCCGAGCTGGAGCAGCGCCTCTTCGGGTTCTCCAACGCGATTGCGGAAATGATCGCCGCGCCGCACGCGGCCCCTCCGCCCGGTGTGGTCGGGGGCGCGGCCGTCGGTGCCGATGCTCCGAAGGTCGCCCTCGTGAGTATCAGCAAACCAATCTGGTTTTACGGCTTGGAGGCGATGGCCACCCAACTCCTTCCCTCCAAGGAAGGTCATCTGCGCCGCATTGCCTTTGCCCAACTCGCGCTGCCCAATTATCCCGACTTGGTCGCCGCGATGAAGAAACCGGAGGATGAACTCGGCCGCCTTTCCCGCGCGCTGCCCTTGTGGCTCGCCGAAGCGTTCTATTTTTCGCCTTCCTACGATCCCGTCGCGGCCGTTGCCGTGATGAATCCGCCCGACGGTGCGCCCGCGCACCTGATGATTTTCGGCGCCGAGTGGACGACGGAAAATCTCCGCCAACTCGTCGACACCAGCGGCAACGGGCTCGACTTCATTGTGACGGGTGCCCTTCGCGTGCACGCCGGCGACTACGAGGCGCTGCTGCGCGTGTGGGAGGTAAAAACGTTTCGCGAACGCAAGACCTTCACTGCGCGGTGGACGCCCGCCACCGCCGACGAAGCCCTCGCCAAGCTGCACGGCGAGGTGCGCGCCTTCATGGAATGGTCACCGGACAGCGCCGCCTTTGCCTATGTGCCGACCGCCAAGCCGCGCGCCTGGCTCGACACCCTCGGCGGGTCACTTGGCCTGTTTCTGGTTGAGAAAAATATCATTCCGCTCGCCGGGATTTCGCCCTCGGCTGAAGTGCTGGCCCACGCGACGCAACACGCCGCGGCCGGGGAAGCCGCCTCATTCGCGTTCCTCACGACCCGCGCCCGAATCGCGCACGTCGACGCCGCCGTTGTCGTGTCGGGCGACGTGACGCTGGCTCGTTCGCCGCTGGTGAATGAAGCGAAAAAAATTTTCGTGTAGGTATTTGTAGGCGCGGCCAGCACCCCATGCATCTCCTGGCCCGCGGTGCCCTGCGTACCCGTGGCGGTCGATGCGATCCGCTGGGTGCGGTATCCGCATGGGTTCTGCCGTCATGATCGAAAGCAGGCTCCTCGGCGGCGCACAGGATTTTTCAATCCAGTCGTTCGTCTCCGGTCGGAGCATTGCGGATGCGTGTCTCTCGTCGTAGCAGCCGCTGGCGGTGCTCGCGAAGGCGGCGGCGGTGCGGGCACGGCGCGCGGTAACGAGCTGAATTTTAACCACGGATGAACACGGATCGACACGGATGTCCGATCCATCCGGAAAATTCAGGGGATCGCATTATTCCGGAAATCCGTGTTCATCCGTGTCCATCCGTGGTTAAAAACCTCCTGAATTTTTTTACCCGCCATGTGCTGTGACGCCTGTTTCAATCTCGGTCTGAGCGAATCCGTCCGGCTCGTCGCGCATCTTTATTCGCTGCGCGACGACGCCAACCTCGTGGGCCAGGCCCGGTTCGGGATCACCTCTAAATCAGAACAGCTCGGCATCACGATGCCGGTCTTGCGGGAACTCGCCCGCGCGCACCGGCGCAACCATCCGCTCGCCCTTGAGCTGTGGGCCAGCGGCATTCACGACGCCCGAGTGTTGGCGACCCTGGTCGAAAACCCCCGACAAATCACTCGTGGACAGATGGAGGCTTGGGTGCGCGATGCGGACAACTGGGCGTTGACGGATGCGTTGGCGTTTCTCTTCGACCGCACGGAATTCGCTGAGGCGAAGGCGCACGCGTGGAGTGCGCGCCAGGGCGAGTTTGTGAAACGCACGGGCTTCGCGATGATGGCCGGGATGGCGGTCCATCGGCCGGAGCTGCCGGATGAAATTTTCCTAGGCTTTCTGCCGGTGATCGCGCGTGAGGCGACGGAGGAGCGGAATTTCGCGAAGAAAGCCGTCAACTGGGCGCTGCGGCAGATTGGGAAACGTAACCCCGCGCTCCGCCGCGCCGCGATGGTAGAAGCCCAGCGCATCGGGAAACTGGATTCGCGGGCGGCGCGCTGGATCGCGGCGGATGCGTTGCGGGAGCTGGGGCAGGTGTAGGCGCGGTCGCCGGCCAGGCCTACCCATGGCAAAAAAAATCGCCCGTGCGCAGGAGCGCACGGGCGATCGGAGGGGAGAGCGCGGACCCGGGCGGTCCGTTCTCAGCGAGCATCGGCCGAGTTTAGAAGCGGCCTTCGAGACCGGCGGTGATCGTCGTGCCGTTGATGAGAAACGTCTCGAGCTGGTCGGGCACGCCGCGGAAGTAGCGCTGCGGCTCGTTGAAGAGGTTCGCGACGCCGAAGTTCAGTGTGAGATTCCGCGGCAGCTGGTAGCGCAGGTTCAGGTTGATGAGATCGCGGGGGGCGAGATATTGATTCCGCGAGGGTGCCGTGGAGTTGTAGGAACGGATGTTTTCGCTCGTATAGTTGTAACTCATCGAGGCGCCAAATTTCTTGTAATCCCACGAGACGGCGAGGTTGCCGGTGCGCGGAATGAAGCCGGCGATTTGGCCGTTGCCCAGATAGGCGCCGGTCGTGCCAAAATCACCGTGCGCATTCGTGACGCTGAAGTTGGCACTGAGCCGGAGCGTCTTCAACAGGCCCGGGAGAAAACGGAACTGCTGCTGGTAGGAGAACTCGAAGCCTTGGGCGACGGCGGTTCCGGCGTTGACGCTTTGGAGGATTTTGTAGCCCTCGTAAAGGCCCTCGAACCCATTGTCGGCGCCGGTTTCCACGACTCCGGTTTCGCGGGCTCCGACAATGTAGTCGCGAATCGATTTATGAAACCAGCCCACGGAGAAGGAACCGGACGGTTCAAAGTAATATTCGACGGAGGCGTCCCAATTCTTCGCCTTCTGCGGAAGGAGGGCGGGATTGCCGAGCGAGACCGTTTGGTTGACATCGCTGAACGAGAAGGTGGGGAGCGCGTTCGCGAGCGACGGGCGCCCGAAACTCGTCGTCCACGAACTGCGGAGCTTCATGTTCGGCGTGAGGTCGCGCCAGAGATGGATGCTGGGGAAGTTCTGTCCATAGCGACCGTTGTTTTCGTAGGGCAAACGGTAGTCGCGCGCCGCCGCACCGACGGGGTCGGCGAGTTGTTCAGCGGTCGTGCTCAGCACGCGGCTGCGGATGCGGGCGACACCGACAGTATCAGTGATTTCACGACGAAGCCCGCCGAGGAATCCGGTCGAGCCAATGCGGCCTTGGGTCATCAAGTAGTAGCCAGTGATCGTCTCAGTAGTTTTACTCGGACCGGATAGCTTGTTCTGCTCGTAGAAATACTTGTCTTCAAGCCAGAGCGCCGGGTTCGTGGGCTGACCATTTTGGATATACTCGGCGCCTTCCCACTGAGGGATATTGCGACCCGTTTTCACGTGGTCCCAGGTGAGGATCGAGGGATCGGGCGTAAGGGCATCCCGACCGATATAGCTCCAGCGGCGGTTGCGGCGCTCGAACTCCACCACGTGTTCGCGCACCTGACCGCCGGCCTTGAGGAAGGCGCTGAAAGATTGGATCGGGAGCTTGTATTTGAAATGGGCACGCGCCTCGCGGATGAAGTCGATGTCGAGATTGCCGGCTGCAGTACTGAGCCCGTTTACAGACGGGCGGTAGTTCCGGTAGTTGTTGAAATCGAGCCCGCCGTTTTGGATGAAACGCGGATAGAGGTCGCTTTGGGTGCGGTCGAGAATCCAGCCCACGCCGGTCTCGCCGTTGGGGCCCACGATGGTGTCGAAGGGATTTGCGGCCGTCGGGGTCACGCTGTTGTCGCGGCCATTGGGGCCGCGGAAGGGAATATTGCCGATGCGGTTGGTGAGTGAACCCTCGGCACCCAGGGTGCGGTAGCGGGTGCGGCTCCAGAGACCGGCCCATTCGATATCGAGCGGGCCAAAGGTGTGCTCACCGGCGAGATCCAAATGGCGGAGGCGTTGGTCGCGATTGATGAGTGTGGAACTGACGTCGATTAGCGCCGCCTGGGTCGTGCCGGAGGTGTTGGTATTGACGGTGCCGTTCGCGTTGAACGGTAACTGCGGCACCGCGCGCACGGTCGTGATGCGATCCGTCCAGCCGGGGACGACGCCGGACGTGGTGGCATTCGGCACGGTGGTCTGGCTGCCGGCAAACGCGCGCGTTTGATACTGGCGGCGCATGGGCTCTGGTGCGTCGTTGTAGATGAGATTGAGCTTGAGGAGGGAATTTCGGCTGAGGCGGTAGTCCCACTTGGTGCTGAGACTGCGCTGGCGGCGGTTGTTGAAATTATCGGTGGTGCGGTAGTCCCAGACGTAAGCTGGGCCGTTGCTGAACAAGCCGTTGGGGGCTTGCTGGTAGTCGCGTTGGGTGCGGTAAAAGCCGAAGGCGTTTTCGCTGTAGAAGGCGTTGACGGAGACAGCGAGGTTCTCGGTATTGCTGCCGAAGATGGCGAACTTCTCAGTGTAGGAGGCATTGAACAACCCGTGGTTGCGGCGGGCCTCGCGCAACGGCACTTGCTCAGTGAACCACGGGGCCATGCGGGCGGTGAAGTTGTAAACGATGCGGCGCTTTTCCCGCATGTTGAGCGGTGAACGCGTCTTGAAATTCACACTCCCACCGAGGGAGTCCACGGGTTTGTCGGGGGTCTGGCCTTTGATGACTTCGAGCGCTTCAAACATGGCGCCCGTGAAGGCGGTCATGCGGGTGTTGCGATTCTGCGCGCTGAACGACGACATGCCGCCGCCGTCGATCGTGATCGAGCTCATGCCGGCGCCCATGCCGCGCACGCTGATGACTTCGACGACTTCGTCGCCGGGATTGCCAAACGCGACCCCGGGGAGACGGATCGCGAGTTCGGTCGCATTCATATTCGGGAGGTCGCCGAGTGCGTCCATCGAGGCGACGTTCTTGAGATTGTCCGCGTTGCGCTGTTGGGTGAGGGCGGAAGAAGCACCGGCTTTTTCGCTGACGACCTTGAAGGAATCGAGCATCAGCACGGAGCTGGTCATCACGAAATCGCGGACGGCGGGATTGCCGGCCGAAATCACCACGGTGCTCGTTTGTGTGTCGAGTGCGGTGTAGGTGACCACCAACTCATGGGTGCCAACCGGGACGTTGAGGAGGTAGCGGCCGGTGTTGTCGACGAACGCGCTGAGTTTGAGGGCGGGGATCTCGACCTTGGCGCCGATGAGGCCGTTGCCGGTGGCCTTGTTGGTCACATTGCCGGTGACGACGCCCGTCGCCGCAGCGGCGGAGTCAGCGGCAAACGTCCGCGGAACAATGACCGCAGCGGAGAGCGACAAGACCGCGCAGAGTGCGGCTTGGAGGAGGCCCTTCGCGAGCGAAGGACGACGATTGAGGAGAGCAGGGTGGTGGGTCATAGTAGGAAAGGGGTTGAGAACGAGGGACGCGCTAGAGGTTTCGGGATGAATACCAGAGTGAAATTTTCCGACCGCGAATCGTGGCGGCTCGCCCCAACGAGGCCAGAGCAAATTTGCCCGCGCCAGCTCGCTCGGCGTTCGCTGGCCCCCGCAGGGTGCCTTTGCGGGGTTTTTGGTGACACAGAGAACGTGGCAGGGACTTCAGTCCCTGTAAAACAGCAGGGAGACTAACGTCCCTCCCGCCCGCGTTAACGCAGCTCGAATCCCGCGAATCCCGCTGACCGCCAGTCGTCAGGCTGAGACCGGGCTCGCGGTCGGAGCGGTCGGAGCGGCGGGTGCGGACGCGGCCGGAGGGGACTTCGTCACCGGGATATGCGCCGCTTGACGGAGCAACTCGGGTTTCGAGATGCCCAGCTGGTGGGCGAGCTTGGCGAAGCGCACGACCTCGATCTGATCGAGCACCGTGATGCGCTCGGTGCCGTCGCGGTC
>CANIJN010000052.1 GCA_947467625.1 Opitutia bacterium
AGTCCGAGGTGAATAAACTGGCGGTTCGCGAGCTCGGAAAATTCTTCGATACGCGCTTTCACGTCGTGGAGAGTGATGCGTTCGCGTTTCGCGATGGCGGCGAGATCGATGGTGGATTTGACGCGCTCGTAGTCCTTAATGGCGTCGGCGGGGATCGCCACGCCGAGATCCCGCTGGGCTTTCATCACGGCGATCCAGAAATCACGTTCGAGGCCGACGCGGCCGTGCTGCGACCAGATGGCCTTCATGGCACCTGAGGCGTAGCGCTCGGCGAGGACGTTAGGAATGGCGGCGGCGGAGGCGGATTCGTTGGAAGCGTTCACGGGAAAAAGGGCTGAGTAAGCGGTCGCGCGGAAGGTTGGCGACGGGAAAAACGGGCGGCGCGCGGCAGGGGTGGGGCGGAGTTTTTACCAGCCACGTACGGTGCGAACACGATCTTGCCCGTTACACGCGGTTAAATGAGTGGCCCCACGTTTCAACGCCGCTACGCCGCCAGGCAGCGCACGGCCAACTCGCGGAGGACTTCTTCCTGCTCGTGGGGGCGCCGGACGATGGCTTCGAAGGCGAAGAGGAAATCCTGCTGGTTGTCGATCAGGCGGCGCAGGGTCGGGAGCTTGGCACCGCTGGCGAGTTTACCGACATACCACGCGTTTTGGCTGAAGAGATTGTAGGAGCTCTTTTCCGTCGCTCCGACGAACTTCGCGCCGTGGCTCGCTTGGGCTTTCGGCATGCCGTCGAGGCCGCGGGGGCCCAGACGGCAATCGCCGGCGTCGATCAGCGCGCGGACTTGGAGTAAGATGCGGTTGCGATTTTGCAGGGCGCTGATGACGGGGCGCGCATCGCCACCCGTGAAAAAATGCCGGCGCAGTGCGGCGAGTGTCCACTGCAGATCGCCGCTGAAAAATGCCTCCGCCGCTTCGAAGAAATCGCCCTCGGCGGTGTTGGCGGTGAGCTCGGCGACGTCGATTTCTGCGATGGCCGCGCCGTCTTTGGCGTGGGTGGCGAGCTTGCGGGTTTCCTCGACGAGGAGGCGGGTGTTGGCGCCGACTTTGGCGAGGAGCAATTCAATGGCGCCGGGAGCGAAGGTTGCGTTGAGCGAGCGCGCCTCGGCGAGCACGACCCCGGCGAGGGCGGCGGCGGCGTTGTCACCATCGCCACCGGCGAGGGCGTAGTCGGCGTTTTTTTCGCACCACTTGGGAAACGAGCGGCGTTTGTCGATGGGCGCGGCGGTGATCAGGACGGCGGTTTCGTCGGGATTCAGCGACTCGAGGATCTGTTGCAGATCTTCGACGAGTTTGAGGGTGCTTTCGGCGCGGCCGGTGACGGTGTCGGCCAGAAAATTGATATCCTTGAACCACACGACGCGCTTGCCGCCGAACATCGAGACCGTCTGCACACTCTCGCGGAAACGATTCACCGCGGCCTCGACTTCGCCGACGTTGCCGGAGAAACCGCTGATGACCTCGCGGGCATACTCGTCGGTGACCTCGGCGGCCAGGGCTTCGAAACGTTCCTTGCCGAGGCGGCCGACGAGAAAATCGTCGGAGCCGCCGACAAAGGTGAATGTTTTCGCGGGGGTCATGGATCGAAGGGAGGTATTTGGTCGGGAAGCGGCGGCGGGCGCACGAAAAAAATCGCCACGCGCCGCGCCGGGGGCGAAGCTCCGAGTTGAATTCGTGATGGTTTCTCCTGAAAACTCCGACCTCCGCGCCGCCGACTCACCCTCGTGGACGCGTGATTTACTGCTCCTGACGCTCGCGTTTGGCGCCCTGTTTTTCTTTCGCTTGGGGAGTTATCCGTTGAGCAATCCCGACGAAGGGCGCTACGCGGAGATCCCGCGCGAGATGGTGGCGAGCGGTGACTATGTGACGCCGCGGCTTAATGGGGTGGTTTATTTCGAGAAGCCGCCGCTGGTGTATTGGACGACGGCGGTATGCCTGAAACTCTTCGGGCCTAGCGAATGGTCGATGCGGGCTACGCCGGCGTTGTTTGCGCTCGCGGGGGTGTTGCTCACCTACGCGGCGGGGCGACGGTTGCATGGGCGCGAGGCGGGGTTGCTGGCGGCGGCGGTACTCGGGACGTCGATCCTTTGGTTCGTGATCGCGAGGATCATGCTGCTCGACATGGCGGTGTCGGTGTTGATGAGCGCGACGCTGTTTTGTTTTATTCTGGGCGTGCGCGAAGCCCCGGGCGCGCGGCGGCGGTGGTGGTTCTACGGGCTCTACGTGAGTGCGGCGTTGGCCACGCTGACGAAAGGGCTCATCGGGTTTCTCGTCACGGGTGCGGTGATGTTCTTGTGGCTGCTGATTTTCAACCAGTGGAAACGGCTGCGGCCGCTGCATCTGCCGAGCGGAATCGCGCTGTTTCTTTTGTTCGCGGCACCGTGGCACCTCTTGGCGGCGCAGGCTAACGAGACGTGGGCGCACCGCTATTTTGTCTATGAACACTGGCAGCGCTTTACTACGCCGGCGGCATCGCGTCCGGGGGCTTGGCATTATTTTATCTGGATTGTGCTCGCGGGGCTGATCCCGTGGACGGGGTTTTTGGGGTCGGCGGTGCGCGCCGCGGTGCGGGGCGGTTGGGCGAAGAAAAATGAACATGCCGATGCGTGGTTCTTCGTGGTCTGGATTGCATTCATCTTTTTGTTTTTCTCCAAGTCGCACTCCAAGCTCGCGCCCTACATCGTGCCAATTTTCCCGGCCCTCGCGGTGGTGATCGGTGGTTGGCTGGCGCCGGCGTTGCGGGCCGAAGACGGTGCGAAGCGGATGCGGGTCGGGCTCGGCGGGTTTGCCATTTTCTGCGGCTTGTTGGCGCTCGCGCTGTGTGTCGTGGTCATGAATCCGGCGCTCGTGCGGATGTCCGGCGAGCAGGCCCTCGCGCTGCGGATCCCTGCGTTTACGATGGCAGGGGTGCTGCTGAGTGGGGGGGGGTTCACGCTGTGGCTGGCGAAGGTGCGCGGGGTGCGCGCGGCGGTGACGGGGCTCGTGACGACCATGGTGCTGTTTTTTCTGATCCTGACGTTTGCCGCGCCCCATATCTCTAAGCCCGGCACTCGGGCGCTCGCGGAGATGGTCACGGCGCGGGCAAAACCCGGTGATCGCGTGCTGCACTACCATGAGTTTTTCCACGACTTCACGTTTTACGCGCGGCGCGTGGTGGATGTGGTGGCGTTCAAGGGTGAACTCGAGCTGGAGGAGGATGCCGCGGCGCGGGCGAGTGGGCGGTTTATGGACGAGCCGAAATTTCGCGAGCTTTGGGCGGGCAGTGGTCGGGTGTGGGCCGTCGCGCGGAAGAAAGATCTCAAACCCCTCTTCGGCGACGCGACATTTCGTTATCATTTGATCGGGGAAACCCGGGATCACAGCTTGTTTAGCAATCAACCCTAGTATGTCCCCCTTTGTTGCCACTGCCGCCACGCCGTATTTGCCGCTCACGCGCCCGACGATCGACGAGGAGACGATCGCGGGCGTCGCCGATGTGTTGCGTTCCGGCTGGATTACGTCGGGGCCGAATGTGAAGGCGTTGGAGGCGAAACTTTCCGAGTATTGCGGCGGGCGGCCGGTGCGCGTGTTCAACTCCGGAACGTGCACGATGGAAATCGCGCTGCGCATCGCGGGGGTCGGCCCGGGGCACGAGGTCATCACGACGCCGCTCTCGTGGGTGGCGACGAGCCATGTGATCCTCGCAGTCGGCGCGCGACCGGTGTTTGTCGACATCGATCCGGTGACGCGGAACATCGATGTGAACCGTATCGAGGCGGCGATTACGCCGGCGACGCGGGCGATCATGCCGGTCGATCTCGCGGGTCTGCCGGTGGATCGCGCCCCACTCTACGCCATCGCGAAAAAACACCACCTGCGGGTAGTGGAAGACGCCGCGCAGTCCTACGGCACGACATGGAACGGGAAACGCATCGGTGCCATCGGCGACTTCGTGTCGTTTAGTTTTCATCCCAATAAAAACGTCACGACGATCGAAGGTGGCGCGCTGGTCATGAACACCGAAGTCGAAGCCAAGCTGGCCGAACAATACCGATTGCAGGGGGTGGTGCGGTCGGGTTTTGACGGCATGGAGGTCGAGATCGTCGGCGGAAAATTTAACCTCACGGATGTCGCCGCACGTGTGGGGCTCGGGCAGTTGCCGCGCATCGACGAATTCAACGGGAAACGCCGCGAACTCGCCCGCGCTTATTTTGAGTTGTTTGCGCGACCGGCGGTGCGCGCCTTGGGGTGGGGGCTCCCGGTAGCAGATTTTCAGCAAACGAACTGGCACATGTTTCAAGTCGTGCTACCCGAGGCGCGTCTGACAATTAAGCGGGCGGAGGTGATGGCCAAGCTCCACGCCGCCGGCATCGGCACGGGCGTGCATTATCCGGCGATCCATCTCTTTGCGGTCTACCGTCGTCTCGGTTGGAAGGACGGAGACTTTCCGTTGGCGGAGGCGATCTGTCGCTCGATTCTGACGCTCCCTCTTTTCCCGACGATGACTCGCGCTGATGCGGAACGGGTGGTCGACACGCTGGCCGAGATTGTGTCGGCGCACTTGCACCCATGACGGCACCGACCAAGCCAACCTATTCCCTGCAAGCGGGCTCCTCCCTCAAGCCCTGAGCGGGCTCGTCGAGCGACGCCCCTACTCCTTATTCCATGAGTGCCACCCCGACGATTCTGCTTTCGATTGTCATCCCGGTTTACAATGAGGAGTTGAATCTCCCCACGCTCTTCGCGCGCCTCTATCCGGTGCTCGATGCGCTCGGGCGCCGCTACGAGATCGTCTTCACCAACGATGGTAGCGCGGACCGCTCCTTCGCATTATTGCAGGCGCAACATGCGGCACGACCCGACGTGACGCGGGTGATTGATTTTAATAGTAACTACGGTCAGCACATGGCGATCATGGCGGCGTTTGAGCGGGTGCGCGGTGAGGTGATCGTGACCTTGGATGCGGATCTGCAGAATCCGCCCGAGGAAATCCCCAAGCTGCTCGAAAAAATCGCTGCGGGGCACGATTACGTGGGAGGCTTTCGGATCGACCGCCAGGATTCGCTCTTCCGCACCTGCGCGTCGCGCTTGATCAACTTCGTGCGCGAAAAGACCACGAGCATCGAAATGACTGACCAAGGGTGTATGCTCCGCGCCTACAAACGGGAGATCGTTGAGGCCATCGTGAGGAGCGGTGCGATCAATACGTTTATCCCCGCGCTCGCCTACAGCTTCTCGGGCAATCCGGCGGAAGTCGGTGTGAAGCACGAAGAGCGGCACGCGGGTGTGTCGAACTACTCGTTCTACAGCCTGATTCGTCTGAACTTCGATTTGATCACGGGCTTCTCTTTAGCGCCGCTGCAGTATTTCACGATGTTCGCCGGACTGAGTGCGGCCGGAAGTTTCTTGCTCGTGCTGATTCTGGCCTATCGTCGGCTTTTCCTCGGGGCGGAAGCGGAAGGCATCTTCACGTTGTTCGGGATTCTGTTCTTCCTTTTGAGCGTGGCGATGATCGGCATCGGACTGATCGGTGAATACGTCGGCCGCACCTACCAAGTCGTGCGTGCGCGCCAGCGCTACTACGTGCGGGAAACGTTGGAGACGAAGAGCGAGGGTTCCCAGTGAGATCATGAATTATGCCGTCGTTTACACCAAGCAGGCGCAGACCGAGTTGCTGAGGTTTCCCGATAAGATTCAACGGCAACTCGCGACCAAGATTTCGCGTCTGCAGCACGGCTTCACTGGCGATATCAAAAAACTGCAGGCCACGGACAACGTCTATCGTCTTCGGTCGGGGGATTTCAGGATTCTGTTTGAAGTCGAAGGATCAACCGTTGTTATCCGCACCATCCGTGATCGAAAGGAAGCCTATGAATAAGCCCGCCCTAAAAGAAACCCTCTCGCAGATTCAGCGGCAGCGCGGAGCGCTTGCCAAGGTGCGGGCTGAAGCTGAGGACTTGGAAGACTACCTCGCCGTTTTGGAGGCCCGTGCGAGAGATACAGGCGAACGGCTGCCGATGGCCGCCGTGCATCGCCGGGTCGCGGGGGCGCGGGGGCGCGGCGTTCCGGTGCGGTTGCCGTGAAGTGAGCGCCAAACCCCGAATCCTGTTCTTTGGCTACAGCGAAGTCGGGTACTCGTGCCTGTCGTTGCTGTTGGAGCGCGGAGACCACGTCGTGGCGCTCATCACCCACGAAGATAATCCCCACGAGAAGATCTGGTTCAAGACGCCGGCGGTGGCTGCCCGCGAAAAAGGAATTCCCGTTTTCACGCCGGAGTCGGTCAACACTCCTGAGTGGCGGGAAAAAATCGCGGCGCTCCGGCCCGATCTGATTCTATCGGTTTACTACCGGCACATGATTGGGACCAAGCTCCTCGCCCTCCCGTCGCTCGGAGCGTGGAACCTGCACGGCTCGCTCTTGCCGAAATATCGCGGTCGCGCGCCCATCAACTGGGCGGTGCTCCACGGCGAAGCGCGCATCGGCATGACGCTGCACCGCATGGTGAAGTCGGCCGACGCAGGCGCGATCGTCGATCAGGACGGCGTGGACATCGGCCCGCGCGACACTGCGGAGCAGGCGTTTCGCAAAGTGCTGCCCTGCGCGCGTCGCGTGCTCGCTCGGCAGATCGATGCGCTGCTCGCCGGCATGGCGACGGAAACGCCGCAGGACGAGGCTCAGGCGAGCTATTTTGGTGGGAGAAAACCTGAGGACGGGCGGATTGTTTGGACGCAGACCTCGCGGCAGATTTTCAATGTGATCCGCGCGGTGACGGATCCGTATCCCGGGGCGTTCACGGAGATCGGTGAGGCGCGTTTGATGGTATGGTGGGCGGAGATGGATACGCCGGCGGCGCACGCGATGGCGGGCCGGGCGGCGGCGGCGGGCGAAATTCTTTCCGTGTCGCCGCTCGTGGTGGCGACCGGCAGCGGAGCGATCGAATTGACGAAGACCGAGTGGCGGGGCGGGACGGCGCCGGCGGACTGGCAAGTCGGACAAAGGCTCGCCTAGTCGAAACGTTTCCTTCCAAGTTCAGGTCCAAATCACACCTCATGCCTCTTAAAGTTCTCATTCTCGGCGCCAACGGCTTCATCGGCAGCTCGCTCACGCGGGCCATTCTCAAACAGAAAGACTGGGAGGTCTACGGCATGGATATCGGCTCCCATAAATTGGAGGAAAGCTTGGGCAATCCGCGCTTCAAGTTCGTCGAGGGCGATATCACGATCAACAAGGAGTATATCGAGTATCACGTGAAGAAATGCGACGCGGTCATCCCGCTCGTCGCCATCGCGAATCCGATCCAATATGTGAAGGATCCGTTGCGCGTTTTCGAACTCGATTTCGAGGCCAACCTCGCGGTCGTCCGCTACTGCGCGAAATACAAGAAACGCATTATCTTTCCGTCCACGTCCGAAGTCTACGGCATGAGCGCGGACGCCAAGCTCGACGAAGCAACGACGAGTCTCGTCTACGGACCGATCGAGCGGCAGCGCTGGATCTACGCGTGCTCGAAGCAGCTGCTGGACCGCGTGATTTATGCCTATGGCGTGCGCGACAACGTGGATTACACGCTGTTCCGTCCCTTCAACTGGATCGGGCCGCAGCTCGACGATGTGATGGAGCCGAAGGAGGGCAGCTCGCGGTTGTTCACGCAGTTTATCTCGAACGTGATTTTCAAGAAGCCGCTGCAGCTCGTGGACGGTGGCAAACAGAGCCGTTCGTTTACCTTCATTGATGATGGCGTCGACGCGCTGCTGCGCATTATTGAGAATAAAAACGGCTGTGCTTCACGGCAGATTTTCAACATCGGCAATCCGAGCAACGACGTGAGCGTGGCGGAGCTCGCGAAGATGATCATCACGGCGTTCAAGGATTATCCGGACTACGCGGAGCATGTGAAGGCGGCCAAGACGGTGGTCGTGCCGTCGGGAAAATATTTCGGGAAATATTATCAGGACATTCAGAAGCGCGTGCCCTCGATCGCGGCGGCGAAGAAACACCTCGGGTGGACGCCGAAGGTGGGGTTGAAGAAGGCGATCAAGCTGACGCTGGATTATCACCTCGCGCACAAGGATTATCAGCTGGAGTGAGTGAGCCGCGAGGTAGGAGCCCGCTGGCGGGCGATTCGGGTCTCGGTGATTTTCCATCGCCCGCCAGCAGGCTCCTACGTCCAAATCCATGCGTCTTGTCCTCAAAGTTGATGTTGATACCGACCGCGGCACGCGCGAGGGCGTGCCGAATCTCATGTCCGATTTGGCGGAGGTTGGGGCATCGGCGTGTTTTTTGTTTTCACTCGGGCCGGATCAGACGGGGCGGGCGATCAGCCGCGTGTTTCGGCCCGGTTTTTTCAAGAAAGTGAGTCGTACGAGTGTCGTGCAGATTTATGGACTGCGCACGTTGCTCAACGGCACGCTGCTCCCGGCGCCGCATATTGGGCGGCGGAATACCGACGTGATGCGGAGCGTGCGCGCCGCGGGTTACGAGGTCGGCATCCACTGTCACAATCACTACCGCTGGCAGGACTATTTGGAGCGGATGTCGCTCGCGGAAGTGCGCGAAGAGCTGGTCGCGGCGCGGGCGGAATTTCTGCGGGTTTTTGGCGTTGAAGCGCGAACGGCTGGCGCGCCGGGCTGGCAGAGCAATGCGAAGAGCCGGGAAGTTTACGACGAGGCGAATCTGCTCTACGCGAGCGACACGCGGGGCGGTGCGCCGTTCTTCCCGCGCATTGGCGGAAAAACGTTCAACACGCTGGAGATTCCGAGCACGCTGCCGACCTTCGACGAGCTGATGGGGCGGCCGGAATATCCGGACCACACAATCGTCGCGCACTATCTGGGTCTGATGAAGGCGGATGCGGCGCGCACGCAGGTGTTCACCTTGCATGCGGAGATCGAGGGTATGGGGCGGAGGGAACTGTTTCAGAATTTTTTGGCGGCCTGTAATTTGGCGGGTGTGGAGTTTGTCCGGATGGACGACTACGCGCGCGAACTGTTGGCCAACCGGGCGGCGATCCCGGTGCGTGACCAAGTGATGGGGGCGATCGACGGACGCTCGGGCGTTGTCGCGGTACAGGCGGCGTGAGGGCCGGGTGGACTTCAGTCCGCTGCGTCGCGCGCCGCCTATTCGAAGTGAAGGCAGACTGAAGCCCGCGCTACTTTTCGATGCGACGGAAGAGCCAGACGCCGAGCGAGAGGAAAACCACATTCGGTAGCCAGAGCAGGACGTCAGGGTGATATTCGGGGTGGCGGTCGAGCCAGCCAACCATGACGGTGAGGACATAGTAGCCGAGCGCGAGGCCGACGGCCAAGCCGAGGTTGGCGCTCGTTTCGCGGCGTGAAACACGAATGCCGAGGGGTATGCCGATAAGCGCGAAGGCGAGGATCGAGAGCGAAAGCGTATATTTTTCCTGAATCGTCAGTCGCACCTTCATCTCCGCCCGCGCGTGATCCTGTGCTTGGCCCGGCATGATCGGTTCCGCGGCGACCTTGCCGAGTTCAATCTGAAGTTCGTCGAAGGTCATCCACTTCAATTTTTGGCTGCGGGCGTTGCCGCGATTGTAAAGTCGGTCGAGGGAAAAACGGATCGCTTCGGTTTCGCCGACCAACCCAAGACCGGAATCTTCTTCGGTGAATTTCTCCGGGTCTTTGGTGTAACGTTTTTCGACTACAGCTGAGGATAGTCGTGCGACGATTTCGTTCGTCGTTGCGTCGTAGTCGACCCGGCCGGAGGCGGCGTGGACAAACTCGGTGACGCGGCGTTCGCCGTCGAGTTTCCAGATCCAGACGTCGCGCAGCACCGTGCTGTGTTTCTCTCCGATGTAGATCACCATGCGCGGAAAATCGCGGATGAACGTTTTCTGGACGATGGCGGCGAGCGGGTTGGTGCGGATGGCCTCGTCGAGCTCCCGGTGGTATTGCACGCGGGCGCGTGGCATGGAATCGAAGTTAATGTAGAGGCCGAGGGCGGTGCCGAGGATGCCGATGATGAAAACAGGCCGGGCGATGCGGAACAGACTGAGGCCGGAGGCCCGCATGGCGGTGATCTCGCTGTCAGCGGAGAGGCGACCGAGCGTGAGGAGGACGCCGGTGAGCATGCCCATGGGTAACGCGAACGAGACGACGAACGGCACCAGCAAGCCGACGAGCCGGGCAAAGGTGCCGAGCGAGAGTTGGTCGGCAAGGACGTAGCCGAGCAGGTCTTTGACGGCGTTGCCCAGAATCATCACAAAGGCGAAGAGGCCGACCGACGCCGCGCAGGTGAACAGCACGCTTTTGAAGATGTGGCGGTCGAGAAGATTCACGGGAGAGCGACAGGTGATCGCAGACGGACCGGCGGCGGACAAGGCGGTTCGCCGAAAACTAGAAACCTAGGGAGAGTTGCGGGCCAGAGTCGGCGGCGGCGTGGTCGGCGGAGGCGGGGGCGAGGCAGCCGGGCCCCTCGTGGCGGACGTTGCTGACGTACGTGCTGACGGCGAATGTTGTGACGGTGTCGGCGGGCGGGATGCCGAGGAGCGGGGCGAGCTGGGCGGGTTCGCTGATCGCCGGATCAAGCCAAGCTTCGAAGGTGGCGGCGGTGAGGATCACGGGCATGCGGTTGTGGATGGGGCGCATGAGCTCGTTGGGCTCACCGGTGATGAAGGCGCAGGTCTCACGCGTCGTACCGTCGGGAGCGTGCCACGTGTCCCAGAGGCCGGCGAAGCCGAACGGGGAGTCGTCGTTGAGGCGGAAGAGCCAGGGCTTCTTGGTGCGGCCGATGGTTTCCCATTCGTAAAAACCGGAGGCGGGGATGACGCAGCGCCGCGTGCGGAGGGCGTCGCGGAAGGAGGGTTTGACGGCGACGGTATCGGCGCGGGCGTTGACGAGGGGCGGGCCGTCGGCCGTTTTTGCCCAGCTGGGCACGAGGCCCCAGCGAAGCAGGGCGGATTCGTTTTTGGTCGAGAGGACTGCCCGGCGGACAACGGGGATCGCGGTGTTGGGCGCGATATTGTAGCGCGAGGCGTACTCGGCGGGTGCGGCGATCCCGAGGCGCGCGAGGATGTCGCGGTAGTGTTGCTCACGGAGAACGTAGCGGGTGCACATCGGGGAAGGTTGCAGTGAAAGTGAGAGTGAAAGTGAGAGTGAGAGTGAGAGTGAAAGTGAGAGTGAAAGCAGGGCGCTGAGAGCAACAGCAAACCTCAGACGGGGAGGATGCCGCGGGACTCAGAAGAGACTCAACTGCTCGCCGCCGGGGCGGCGGAAGGCGGCGGTGGAGAGGGTGTGGTGCTCTTGGTTCAAGCCGGCGCGGCGCGTGGTGGCGCGGAAGAGAGCGCGGATCTGCTCGGCGAAGATGCCTTCGCCCTTCAGGCGCGTGCCCCATTCGCTGACGTTGAGCTGCCCGCCGCGCAGTTCGCGGATGCGGTCGACGATACGGTTTTTTTTGGTTGGTGCATGGTCGTCGAGCCATTGGAGAAACACGTCTTTCGCGGCGTGCGGCAGGCGGAGGACGACATAGCCGGCGCGGGTCGCGCCGGCGGCGGCGGCTTCGTCGAGGATGGCGGGCATTTCGTGGTCGGTGAGGCCGGGGAGTATCGGCGCGACCATGACGCCGGTCGGAATGCCGGCGCCGGTGAGTTCGCGGATGGCGCGGAGGCGAGCGGCGGGACGGGAGGCGCGGGGTTCGAGTTTGCCGGCGAGCTCGGTGTCGAGGGTCGTGATGGAAACGTAGACGGCGGTAGCTTGGTGGCGGGCGAGTTCGGCGAGGAGGTCGCGGTCGCGGGTGACGAGGGCGTTTTTAGTCACGATGGAGATGGGCTGGCGAAATTCGACGCACACCTCGAGGCAGCCGCGGGTGACGCGAAAGTGGCGTTCGGCGGGTTGATAGCAGTCGGTGACACCGCTCATCGCGATGTTTTGCGGTGCCCAGCGCGGAGAAGAAAGTTCGGCGCGGAGGAGTGCGGGCGCGCGAGTTTTCACCATGATCTTCGTTTCGAAATCGAGGCCGCTGCTCCAGCCGAGATACTCGTGGGAGGGGCGGGCGAAGCAGTAGGCGCAACCGTGTTCGCAGCCGCGGTAGGGATTGAGACCGACGGTGAACGGGATTTCGGGGCTGTCGTTTTTCGTGAGGAGGGATTCGGTGCCGTCGACGAAGAACTGCGTGTGCGGGTGCGGGCGCGCGGCATCGGCGTCATCAGGGTCGGAGGAGAGCGAGGCGAGATAGTCGGGGTCGGGCGTGAGGAGGAGCGGTTCGAAACGGTTGGGTGGATTGGTGTGCGCGCCGCGGCCGTGGATGGGGGCGAGGGGATGGGGCGGCGTGGCGGACATGGGTCCACGTTACTGAAAAACGTGGCTGCGCCAGCGTGATTCGCTTTGTTGAGAGGATGTCGCGCAGCACAGCTCTCTCCGTCGTCGGTTTGACTCGTCACGATGGTGCCGGGGCCGGAGTGCTGGTCGACGATGCTTTGGCGGTGGAGGAGCCGATGGAAATCCGGGTCGGCGGACGCAGTGTGGCCGTCGTGATGCGCACGCCGGGGCACGATCGGGAACTGGCGGCGGGATTTTTGGTGACGGAAGGAATTCTGCGACGGCGCGAGGAGGTGTGGGACATGGTGTATTGCGCGATGAAGAGGGAGGGCGGTCCCGCCTCTCACGAGGCGGGCTACGGGGAGGTGCGGGAGAATGTTTTGGATGTCCTGCTGGCGCCGGGTGTCGCGGTGGACTGGTCGCGGCTCACGCGGAATGTGTTCACGTCGTCGAGCTGCGGGATTTGCAGCAAGGCGAGCATCGAGGCGGTGCGCGGGCAATTTCCGGCGATCACGGAGACGTGGAAACCGACGCGCGCGGTGCTGGCGGCGCTGCCGGAACGGTTGCGGGTGGCGCAGGCGGGATTTGCGGCGACAGGCGGATTGCATGCGAGCGGTCTGTTTGCGTGGGGAGGCGCGTTGATCGTGGCGCGGGAGGATGTGGGCCGGCACAACGCGCTCGACAAGGTCGTGGGGCATGAGTTTTTCGCGGGGCGATTACCGCTCGGCGGGTGCATCTTGCTCGTGAGCGGGCGGGTGAGTTTCGAGATCATGCAAAAGGCGCTGGCGGCGGGGGTGCCCTGGGTGGCGGCGATTTCAGCGCCGACGAGTGCGGCGGTGGAATTTGCCCGGGCGAGCGGGCAGGGGCTGGTGGGCTTTTTGAGGGGTGAGCGGATGAATGTTTACGCGGGCACCTTGGCGGAGTGAGGGTGTCGCAGTCGGCTCGAACGAAACGAAACCCAATTTTTTAACCACAGATTACACGGATGAAACGGATGCACATTCAGCAATTAGGCGGCGGCTTTGGGGGCAGGGCGGCCTGGGTGGCCTGGTGTTCCGCGGTTTGGTTTTTCTTGGCGGCGGCGGTCGTGGTGCGGGCGGCGGAAAGCGAGACGATGGCTGACCGGACGTTGAAGAGTATTGCGGAGAAACAGCGGGAGATTTTCGCGGCGGCGGAAAAAAAAGGCGACAAGCTCGATCAGGAAGCGTTTCGCACGCAGGTGCAGTCGCTCACGCATGAGTATGAGCGGCTGTTGCGGGACAATCCGAAGTTCGCGCTCGCGGCGGCGGCTTATGGCGGGCTGCTCGGAAAAGTCGGCATGCGCAAGGAGGCGGCGGCGATGCTGCTCAAGGCCAACCAACTCGACAGCGACATCCCGTTTGTGAAAAATCAGCTGGGTGGTTACCTCGCGGAAGAGGGCAAGCCGTTGGAGGCGGCGCCGTATTTTATCGCGGCGATCAAGCTCGCGCCGGACGAACCGATTTACCACTACCAGCTGGCGACGCTCCTCGTGGAGGCGCGCGACGATTTTCTCCGCAGCGGCGCGTGGACGCGGGCGACGCTGGATGAGGCGATGACCACGGGATTCAAACGTGCGGCCGAGTTGGCGCCGGAGCGATTCGAGTTCGGTTACCGGCACGCGGAGTCGTTCTACGATTTGGCGAAACCCGATTGGCCGGCCGCGCTCAAGGCGTGGGCGGCGTTGGAAGAAAAGGCGCCGACGGCGATTGAGCGGCAGACCATGCGGCTCCACGCGGCCAATGTGCTCATCAAACAGGGCAAGCCGGACTACGCGCGGACGTTGATCGAGACGGTGGACGAGCCCGCGTTGCAGGGGCAGAAGCAAAAGCTCGTTGCCCAGCTCGCGGAAACTGCGAAGAAGTGAGCGCTATGGATTTTGGTATCACACCTGCCGACCTGCGCGCCGGGCTCATTTTCTATCTTTTGCTCTTCAGCTGTCTCGTGCTGAGGGCCTATTCTCAGGCGTGGCTGGCCGACCGGCTCGGCGATCCTACGCCCCGCGATGAGGGCCGCGTGACGCTTTATCCTTTGCCGCACCTCGACTTGTTGGGATCGGTAATCTTGCCGTTGATTTGTATTTTTTTCCTCCAGCCCCGGTTGGGTCAGATCAATTTCTTCCTCGCGTGGACCAATCCGGTGCCGATCAATCCGGCAAATTTTAAGAACCCCCAACGGCACTATCTTTTCACGCAGCTGGGCAGCTGCGGCATGAGCGTGGTGCTCGCGTTGCTCTCGGCGGTGGTCGGAGGAATTTCTTTTCACTACGACCAACGGTTCGCGGAAATTTTCGGCACGCTCATCGGCATCAACGCCATGCTCATTGTGCTGGATATGTTGCCGGTGCCGCCGCTGCCCGGGGCGATGCTGCTGCGGCACTGGGGGTTTATGTCCGAAGAACGTTTTTGGCAGGTGGCTCGTTGGAGTGGCCTCGTGTTCATGATCGCGATCAACATTCCTCCGATCCGCACCGCGTTGGGCATTTTGATTGCGCTGGTGGCTTTGCCCTTCGGTTGGCTGTTCGAGGTGATTGCGCGATGAGCGCGGTCCGTGGTGCGCGGCCGGTCACGCTGGGTGACTGGGTGATGTTTGCCGAAAAACTCTATGCGCGTGAAAAGCTGGCGCTCGGTCAGATCGCGACGAATGCGCACGACGAGGCCCTCTATTTGGTGCTGACCGTGCTCAAGCTGCCGCTCGACAGTGAGGCGCGGGTATTGAAGAAAACACTGACGGCGGCGCAGGCTGTGGCGGTCAAAGAGATCTTGCACCGTCGGGCGATGGAGCGAGTGCCGGCGGCGTATCTCACGCGCGAAGCATGGCTGGGCGGGCAGCGATTTTACGTCGACGAACGCGTGATCATTCCGCGCAGCTATTTTGTCGAGATCATCGCGCAGCAGCTCGACGCGTGGCTGCGGGCGCCGGAGAAAGTGCGGCGGGTGGCCGATGTGTGCACGGGGTCGGGATGTCTCGCGATTTTGTTAGCGCAGCATTTTCCGCAGGCGAAAGTGGATGCGTTGGATTTGTCGGTGGACGCGCTGGAAGTCGCGAAGATCAACGTCGCCGCGCACGGTTTGACGAAGCGGGTGACGTTGTGGGCGAGCGATGTGTTCGACGGCGTACCAGAGGAGAAGGGTCGGAAGTATGATGTGATTCTGAGCAATCCGCCCTACGAGCCGAGCGCGCACGTCGACGCGCAGGCGCCGGAGTTTGCGGCTGAGCCGCGGATGGCGCACGACGGCGGGCGCGATGGGTTAGAGATTATTCGGAAGCTTCTGCGGCAAGCGCGCACGCGGCTGACGGCGGAGGGGATCGTGCTGATCGAGGTCGGCGGACTGTGCGCAGCGATGGACCAAGAGTTTGCTGCGCTCGAGCCCCACTGGCTGCACACGGAAGATGGGGCGGATTGCGTCTGCGTGATCCACGCGGCGCGACTGGCGCAGTGGCGAGGATGAGGAGCGAGGGCGTTGCGCGGTGAGCTCGCCCTAGCGGGCGGCAGTTTATTTCTTTTCGTCGGCCTTGCGCGTGGGCAGGCCAGCGGCGGTCCAGTCCTTAAAGCCGCCGACATTCGACGCTTTGATTCCCTCCTTGTTCAGTGCGGCTGCCACGGTGCCGGCGCGACCGCCGCTGCGGCAGTAGAGGATCACCTGCTTGCCCTGATGCTTCGCGAGAAATTCCTTCCAGAGCTTTTTGTCGCCGTCGAAATCGCTCTTGGGGAGCAGCGTGGCGGGCGTGGCAACGCCGGTGTCAGCCCATTCGGAAGCTTCGCGACAGTCGACGAGCACGGCCTTGCCCTCGGCGACGAGTTTCGCGGCGGCCTGCGGGGCGATCTTGGGCGCTTCGGCAGCGAAGGAACGGGACACGACGGCGAGCAACAGCGCGAAGGCGGGGAGGAGTTTTTTCATGGGAGGAGGAGCGTGGGGGAGTTTGAGCTGAGGGCAAGTCGCCGGGTGCCAGCGGCGGGAGGCAACTCACCGCGTGGGGTTGGCGAGGCCAGAGGCGGCGGAGAGCGTGGCGAGGGTGCGGGACGAGATCGACGGGGCGAGTAGGGAGCGATGAGAGGAGTGCACGCGGGGTCTGCCGCGACGCCTGCGCATGAGTGGTCTCGCCGCTGAACCGTGCGTAAGGCAAAGCTACCGAGACGGGTCGTCACACATCCAGCACACGTTACCCGGCGGGGTGATACCTCAGCGCGCCAAGTCGTAGAGGGCGTAGCCCGCGAAGAGGTTCGGGAGCATCCGGCAGGGGGAGTGCCAGTCACCGGCGAGGTGGGCGCGGCGGGCGATGTGGATATTCTTCGCTACGCAAAAATGTTCAAAGTCAGCGATTGTAACCGGATTGGCAGGACGGCTCTCGAACCACTCGGTGGTGTAGACGGGGTTCCGCAATTTTCGTCCGCGCAGGAGCATATCGATGCGGTTTTTCCAGAAGCCATGGTTCACGAAGCCGACCGTCAGGGCGCGGCCGACGCGGAGCGCTTCGGTGATGACGGCCGTGGGGTCGCCGAGTTCGTGGACGGTGCGGGAGCAGATGACGCGGTCGAAATGTTGATCGGGAAAGGCCCGCATGAATTCCGTCATGTCGCCCTGATAGGCCGCGAGACCGCGGCGGACACAGGCGGTGATTTTCGCAAGCTCGAGGTCTACGCCGACGGCGGAGACCTTTTTCGTTTGCACGAGGTAGTCGAGGAGGACGCCGGAACCGCAGCCGAGGTCGAGGACGCGGGTGTTGGGCTCCACCCAGTCACCGATGATCTCCATGTCGACCGTGCGTTTTTCGACGAGTTTCGTCATGGCAGAGAAAACCGGACTGAGCAGGGGCCCACGGAACCCACGGGAAAAAATGTGGCGGAGAGGGAGGGTGAAGCGCGAAAGGGACGAGGGCGGACCACTCGCTGGCGCTCGCGGCTACGGGGGACGGCGGGAGGTGTGCGGTCAGATCGCATAGTCGAAGACGTAGGGTTGGTCGCGTTCGATCCAGCCGCGGACGAGGCCGTAGAGTTCCTCGGATTCGAGCAGGAACGAATCGTGGCCGAGATCGGTGGAGAGTTCGGCGTAACTGGCGCGTTTACCGGCACGAAGGAGCGCGAGAGTGAGCTGGCGATTTTGCTCGGGTGGAAAGAGCCAGTCGCTGGTGAAACCGACGATGAGGGTCTCTGCCTCGACGGCGGCGAAGGCCTGCTCGAGCGTGCCGTCGACGTGGGCGAGATCGAATTGGTCGAGGGCGCGGGTGATGTAGAGATACGAGTTGGCGTCGAAGCGGTTGATGAAACTCTGGCCCTGGTGGCGCAGGTAGCCCTCGACTTCGAACTGGACGTCGAAGGTGTAGGCGTCGCTGTTGGCGGTGTCTTTTTTGCGGCGGCCAAACTTGCGGTCCATCGACGCATCGGAGACGTAGGTGATGTGGGCCATCATGCGCGCGATCGCGAGGCCGACGCGCGGGCCGGCGTCCTTGGTGTAGTCGCCGCGGTTCCAGGCGGGATCTTGCATGATGGCTTGGCGGCCGACCTCGTTAAAGGCGATGGCTTGGGCGCTCTCGCGGCCCGTGGTGGCCATGCCGAGGACGCGGCGCGTGAAGCGCGGGTAATCGGTTGCGAAGCGTAGGGCTAACATACCGCCCATTGAGCCGCCGATGACGCCGTGGAGTTCGATGACACCGAGGTGGTCGAGGAGGAGTTTCTGGGCGCGCACCATGTCGCCGATGGTGACGAAGGGAAACAAAATGCCGTAAGGGCGGCCGGTTTCGGGGTTGGACGAGGAAGGGCCGGTGGACCCTTGGCAACCGCCGAGGACGTTGGCGCAGACGACGAAGAAGCGGCGGGTGTCGACGGCTTTGCCGGGGCCGATGAGGTTGTTCCACCAGCCGGGTTTTTTGTCGGCAGGGGTGTGCCAACCGGCGCAGTGGTGATCGCCGCTGAGAGCATGGCAAATGAGGACGGCGTTGTCGCGGGTGGCGTTCAGCGTGCCGTAGGTTTCGTAGCGGAGCTGGAAGCCGGAAATGCTTTGGCCGCTGCGGAAGGAGAACGGTTGCGAGTAGATGAAATCGCGGGGCGCTACGAGGCCGACCTCGCCGGGCGCGAGGTGCCGCGGCGTGGTTTCCGCGCCGGGTGCGGATGGCAACGTGTCGATGTCGTCAGTCATCGGTTGAAAGACTCAACCCGCAGCAAGTCGGCGAGGCAAGTGAGCCGCTGGGTTATGACGCGGGGGGTGCGGAGGTAAATCAGTGGTTACCTGAACGGGAATATGAAGGGAGCTGGGTGAGGAGCGAAGCGGGGTCGATGCCGTTGAGAGCGAAGCGGGGATGGCGGAGCGAGCGATCTTCGGAGCTCACCTGCGCGCGACCATGCGCGGATACCCGATTTACCGTTCGGGTTTGCTCTCAGCGATCTGCTCTTGGCTCTCGACTGAATTTTTACGGCTGAGTGGGCTGCGGGGCGATCACGCCTGCGCGGCGGCGCTGAGCGATTCGTCCATCTCTTCGTTGGAGAACACATGCTGGACATCGTCGAGCTCATCGAGGTCGTCGTGGAGCTGTACGAGGGACCTCGCGAGGGTGAGGTCGGTCACGGGGACGGTCGTCACGGGGATGTAGGCGATTTCGGAGCTGTCGGGCTTGAGCCGTTGTTGCTCGAGAGCGTGGGCGACCTTATCGAAACTGTGGATACCACAGCGGATTTCATAGCCCTGCTCGCTGGTGAGGATGTCGTCGGCGCCGGCTGCGAGGGCGATTTCCAGGAGGGCGTCTTCGGCGATTTTTTCCTGCGCGACGAGAAATTGGCCGGCGTGCAGAAACTGAAACGACACGGCGCCGGTGCTGGCGAGGTTGCCGTCATGGCGGGCGAAGGCGGCGCGGATATCTTTCGCGGCGCGGGTCTTATTATCGGTGGTGGCTTGCACGACGAAAGCGACGCCGCCGGGGCCGTAGCCCTCGTAGGTGATTTCTTCGTAGATGACGCCGGGGATTTCGCCGGTGCCCTTCTTGATGGCTCGGTCGACGTTTTCGGCGGGCATGTTGGCCTCGCGGGCCTTGAGCATGAGGGTGCGGAGGCGGGCGTTGCTGTCGGGATCGCCGCCGCCGGATTTGGCGGCGAGGGTGAGATCACGGGATACGCGAGAGAAGACCTTCCCGCGCCGGGAGTCGGTGACGGCCTTGAGCCGTTTCACCTTGGACCACTTGTTGTGTTTGGCCACCGGACGACGTGCAGAGCTGAGGATTGAGCGTTGAGAGCCTGAGACTGAACGCGACGAAGGTCCGCCAGGCGGCCCACCGATGAGGAGCGGCCCTACTTCTTCTTCGGCGTCACGTTTTTCACGGGCTTGCCGCCGGGGCTGACCGTGGCAACGGCGACGACGGGCTCCGGCTCTTTCATGCGGTTGATCACGAGCTGCTGTATGATCGTGAAGAGGCCGTTGACGGTGGAGTAGAGGGAGAGGGCGCAGGAGAAGGTGTAGCAGAAGAGCGTGAAGATGATCGGCATGAACTGCATCATCTTGGCTTGGGCGGGGTCCATGGAAGGCGTCGGGGTGAGACGCATTTGGAAGACCATGGTGGCGCCCATCAGCAGGGGCATAATATTGATCGGCAGTCCGAAGACGTGGCCGATCGTGTCGCTGGCGGCGAGGTCGGTCGCCCAGAGGAAGGGTGAGAAGCGCAGCTCGGCCGTGCTCTGGAGCATGGTGAAGAAGCCCATGAAAAACGGGATTGTAATGAGAATGGGGAGACAGCCGCCGACGGGATTGACCTTATTGGTCTTGAACAGCGCCATGGTGGCTTCCTGCTGCTTGCGAGGGTTGTCTTTGTATTTTTCCCGGACGCCCTGGAGTTCGGGTTGGAGTTTGGCCATCCGCTTGGCGGACTTGGAGGCGGCGAGCGTGAAGGGCACAAAGATGATCTTGAGCGTGAGCGTGGTGAGGATGATCGCGATGCCCCAGTTATTGGAGAGGCCGTGGATCCACGTCATCAGCGTGAGGAGAATTTGGCTGAAGTATTTAAAGAAGCCGAAGTTCATGACCTTGTCTTGGTCGGCCTTGAAAATTGCAGCTTGGGCGAGGCGCGCGTATTCTTTCGGACCGACGTAGAGGCTGGAGGCGAGTTTCACCTCGGCGTTGGGCGCGAGGGCTTTGACGTCGAATTGAGCGGAGCCGGCCACGCCATAGGCGGAGGGATTGTCGTCGGGCAGCGCAGCGAGCAGTTTGACGCGGCGCGTCACCAAGCCGGCGGCGGGTTCGTCGGGCGTGAGGATGGCGGTGAAGAACTGATTCTTGACGGCGGCCCAAGTGAGCAGACCAGGGCTGGTGACGGAGGACTTGGAGTCGTGGGAGCCGATCCCGAAAAAGCCGCTACTCGATTCAAGTTCGGAGCGCAGAATGAAGTGCTGGCTTTCGGCAGTAGCGTAGCCGGTGGAGAGTTGGAGGCCTGGGTCGTCTTTGCCGGTCGGGGCAGAGGTGCCGAGCGCGAGCGCGATCTTCATGGGCGCGGCGGGCTTGTCGGAGACGTTGCGAATCGTCGTCTCGTGGCGCAGTTGATACGGATCGGTCTTGGCGCTCTCGTCCGGAGGCAAGGTGTATCGGCGCGTGACTTCGAGGCGGCCGTCGAGGATGGCGCGGTAGACGACTTCTGAGGAAGATTGCGAAACGCGCTCGAAGCGGGAGCCGCGGTCGAGGCCGGGAAAGTCGACGAATGCGAGCATGGGGTCGGCGTGTAGCTCGTTAAAAATGAAGGGAGTGGAGCCGTTGAGCTCGGCGGGGTAGATCAGGCGGTCCTTCGCGTCGCGTTTTTTCAGGGCCACGTCGCGGATGGCGCCACCGGAATCGGTGAAGTGTACTTCAATGAAACTGTTGCTCAACGTGGTGACTTTGGCGGTGGCCGAGTCGGCGCGCGCGGCGGCGAACGCGGGGTTGACCGCCGATGCAGGGGCCGACGTGGGCGCGGTTTGGGTCGCAGAAGCGCTGGTGTCGCCGGTGGCTGTGCCGACTGGAACGCTGGCGGTGGGTGCCGGGCGCGGTGGTGGCGGAGGAGCAGATTGCTGCATCCAAAACATGAAGGCGATGGCGGCGGCGATGAGGGCCACGCCGATGACGGTATTCTTTTTGTCCATTACGAGAAAGTGGTGAAGGAGGGCGGCGCGTGAGGCGCGGTACAGGCGAGAGGGAGCGATGGAGAGATCGAGAGAGGGAAAGCGGCGGAGCGTCAGCGTGGTCGGGTTAGGCCGTGATGCGGGTGCAATGGGGAGTGCGCCGCGGTGGTACCGGATCGTGGCCGCCGGGGTGCAACGGGGTGCACTTAAGGAGGCGGACGGCGGTGAGCGCGGCGCCGATGAGTGCACCGCGTTCGCGCACGGCATCGGCGGCGTAGTGGGAGCAGGTTGGGGAAAACCGACAGCCGAAGGACGGACCAAACAGCACGGGCAACGCGGGCGAGAGGATGCGTTGATAGAGTGTAATCAGCAGGAGCAGCGCCTGCCCGGGGAGGCGCACGCAGACACGAAAAAGGGAAAATATGCGCGCGCTCATGCGGCGGGCGGGGCGGGCTGGCGGGGTGGGGGGATTTGGGCGCAGGCGTCGGAGAATTTTCTCGCGAGCTCAGGGATGGGCAGGTGTTGGGCGGCGGCGCGGGCGATGAGCATCAGGTCACAACCCGGCGGCACGAGGTGTTGGTGCTGGCGAAACGTCTCACGGAGGCGGCGTTTGGCGCGGTTGCGGCGGACGGCGTTGCCGACGGCAGCGGTCGAAGCGACGACGCAGACGCGCGGCAAGTGCGTTGCGACCGTGAGGTCAGGGCCGATGTCACGGTGCTTCCACCAAACGGTAAAGGCGCGGCAATCGACACGGCGACCCTGTTCGCGGACGACGCGGATGTCGCTCTGGCGGCGCAGGTGCTGCTCAGGGCGGAAACGCATGAGGGCGTGGCTCGGCGAGCGCGCGTCACTGGAGCCCACTCGCTGGGGCGGGTGGCGACGGACGAAAGCCGGCTGGGCTTAGACGACCGTCAGGCGCTTGCGGCCCTTGAGGCGGCGGGCGCGGATGACTTTGCGTCCGCCGGGAGTGGCCATGCGGGCGCGATAACCGATCTTGCGGGCGCGTTTCTTACGGTGTGGGCGGAATGTTGGTTGCATGACTTTTGTAGAAAAAGAGGGTGAGGAGTGTCGGACGCGTTGGGGGGTGTCAAGGGCGGCGTTTGTTTGGTCGCTTGTCTGATCGTTTCCACGGGGTGTCACAGTCATCGGAGTGGAAGGTTGGGCGCTGGTGAGGTGTCGACGGGAAGCGACTGAGGCGTAGCCATGCAATCGACCGTAGCCGCCGACGTGAGGAGGCGGGATGAAAGGTGAACCGGGTTCTCCGGCCTCGTCACCTCGGCCGCTACGCCGTTTTTCCGATTTCGACTGCACGGATCCGGCTGAGGCGGAGCGGGGCCACGCGCGGAGCAGCCTCGGCTGCCTCCTCCAAAACCGTTAGCCGCGCACGAGAAAACGCTCGCCGCTCCGCTGAAGGGAAAAAAGCCGCCCGAGCCGTCACTCGGTTTATTTGAGTGATCGTTGCAGGCATAAGCTCTTGCTAATTCTACGGGCGCGAGAAAGGAATTCTCGATGCCGCTCATTCCATTGAAGTCGATTCCGCCGGGCCGGATTGAGGACTCGAATCCCGGAATTCCGGGTTTTCGTTCCGCCGCCGCGGAAGCCGGCTCTGCCGGGACCCTGTTCGGATTCGGCAAAACCCCCGAGAACCGACTTCTGGGGATTATAGTCGGTGTCTATGCCGGGGTTTCAATGCTAGCGGGTTTCATTACGCACCGCCTCGGGGGGTTTTCGGCTCAGGATACCCTGACTTATTCCACGATTAATGTTTTTTCCGGGATTAGTGTGATCCTGTTAGGGGTCTATGTTATCTACCGTTACAACCTGTTGGGTGATCGGGTATCTTTCCGAGGATGGATGATGGCGATTCTGGCAATGGCGACACTCCACCTTGTCCTTCAGCTGATTGGTTTTAACTATATCAAAAATAAGCCGGAATTATTCCCGCGGGGAGGCGGTACCTACGCGGCGATCACTTTTTTTGTGCGTGGGGCGGCGATTTTGGTGGCAGTTCTGGTGTACGAGGCTGTTTTGCGCTGGCGGCGTTTCCGGCAAAAGCAGGATGAGGTCTTGCGGCTGGCGTTGTTGTATAAAGATTCGGAATTAAGCCGATTGAGGGCCCAGCTAAATCCCCATTTTTTGTTTAACTCCTTGGGGGCGATTGCGGCTGATTCTGACCGACCCAAGGTGGTGGAGCTCCTCGTCAGTAGTTTGGCGGATGTGTTGCGTTATAATCTTAGCGGCACGGAAGCATCGACGCGGTTTTCTAAAGAAACCCACGCCGTTCAAAGTTACCTGCGGATGGAGCAAGCTCGGCTCGGAGAGATGCTAACAATTGAGATAAACATCCCGGTGGCGGCTGAGTTATGTCTGGTGCCTCAGCCTCTTTTGTTGCCGCTGATTGAGAACGGTATCAAGTACGGTCTCGCGACTTCAGGTGATTTTTTGAGCTTGAAGGTGGGCGCCGAGGTGTCGGCGGACAGGTTGTCGGTTTGGGTGGAAAATTCGGGCAAGTGGGTCCCTCCTGAGCCGAGCGAAATCGGTCGGCAAATTGGTTTGGCTAATTTAAGGCGGCGGTTGGATTTGCATTTTGGTCCGGGTGACTACGTTGCTTGCCAAGTACTACCCGAGGCGGTGCGCGTCTCGGTCACAATTCCCATTTTCGACACTGAAACCTCTCCGAACAGTCATCGTAGACGATGAGTTATCATCGCGCCGTTTATTGACCAAACTTCTGGGGCTACATCCAGAGATTTTGGTGGTGGGAATGGCGCGGTCGGTGTCGGAAGCGGTGGAGGTGTGTGGCCGGTTAACGCCTGATGTGATTTTTTTGGATGTGAACATGCCGAAAAAGTCCGGCTTCGAACTCATCGCGCATCTGGAGCACAAGGCCGATGTGGTTTTTGTCACCGCGCACGTCGAGCACACGATCAAGGCCTTTGACGTGGGTTCCTGTGACTACTTATTGAAGCCGGTCTCGGCTGAGCGGTTGGCGCAATCGGTGCAGCGACTCGTCGGGCTGAGCCGCCGGAACATTTCTCCAGAGCCGGAACTGGCCCCGCTATCACGTCACGATTACGACGCGAGCTTGGTATTGCCGTTGGGCTCCAGCATCGTCCGGGTTGCGGTGGGGGAGGTCGCGCTGATTGAAGCCGACGGGCCCTACACGAAGATCACGTTGGTCTCTGGGCAAAATTATTTTCTTTCGCAGGGTATCTCGCGTTGGGGCGAGATTTTGCCGCTAAAGGAATTTGTGCGGATCAGTCGATTTCATCTTCTCAACATAAAGGCCGTTATTCAATTTGAGCGTCTGACTGTAGATCATTCTTCGTTGGTGGTGAAAGGACTGGCGGAACCTCTGAGTTTGTCGCGGCGAGCCTCGGTTCGGTTGCGCGCGGCGCTCAAGGCGTGCGCGTTCGTGGTAGAATAGGCGCACGTTCGTGCAAGATTAGTTCACTTCAGGAGTGGGGGGACTAATCGTCTCGACAGTAACCAGTCTGATCGCCTGCCTGACAGGGGCTTGGGGATTCGGACCTAAACGCGTCGTCTCACCTCTTTTTGTACCCGCTTTCAGTCGTGCTACCCCTTTCACCCCATCTCAGCGTTTCCGGCGTCTTTTTTTCTACCCCGTGGTCTCCCGCTGCGCTGGAGCGGTCATGCTGCGTTTCCTTCGTGGTTCCATGAAGGCGTTGAGGTCCATCATCGTAGACGACGAGTCTTCATCCCGTCGCCTCTTGGCCAAGCTCTTGGGAGCTCATGCTGAGATTGCCGTGGTCGGCGAGGCGCGGTCGGTGCAGGATGCGGTGTTGTTATGTGCGCAGCTGGAGCCAGCGGTTATTTTTCTCGATGTGAATATGCCCAAGCAATCTGGTCTTGAGCTGGTGGCGCTGCTTAAAAAGAAGCCGGATATCGTTTTCGTCACCGCACACACAGATTACATGAGCGAAGCCTTTGCGGTCGGTGCGTGTGATTATCTGTTGAAGCCAGTTTCAGGCGAGCGATTGGAGATCACGGTGAAGCGACTGGTCGCGCTGAGTTCGAGAAACAGCTAGGGGTGGGAGCGGGCTGGAGGATTTCCCCCCGCAGAGCGCTTTCAAGATGCGCTGCAAACGTGATCTTCGTGCTCTGATCTGAGGGCGCGGTAGTCACACAGGGTGCTTCTGTAAAAGGACTTATTCCAACGGGCGTTCAAGATTGGACGAACACCGGGTTTTTGTCGCCTGCTTGCAGGTGATTCAGGCTGTGAAAATCGCCCGCAAGCAGGCTCCTACCCTCAAGCTCGGTTGAGCTAATCTTGAACGCAACGTGGACTTAGCCGCGAGCGTCAGCGAGGGGTGATTCGTCCACTCGCTGGCGCTCGCGGCGACCGAAAAGTCCAGCGTTCAAAGGACGTTGGGATGAGATGAAGCGAGAGCGGTGAAGCGGGCAGCGATACAAAGCGCGCAGCGAACGTTCCGTCGAAGTTTACGGCGCGTGGCTTGCGCTCGCCGAAACACCGCTCGCTCACGCTCGCAGCGACCAGCAGTCAAAAACTCGAATGGCGTGGGTATCAATCGTCCGCGGAGCTTGTCGCGCTGCGGAGCTTGTCGCGAGGGGCAAAAGCGCTTTGGGGGGCGCTCCTGGGTTGGGGTAGAAAGCACGTTCGTTTCTGGCGAGCGCACGTTCATCAAATATGGCTTTTCAAAAAAAGGGGAGGAAGGAGAACGCTGATGGCGGAGTGTAGGCGCAGTTTTCTCGATTCGCTCTCAAGGCGTAGCGGGGAGGTGCGCTGAACTCGGTCCAAAGAAACATGTCTAAAATTCTACACTCATTCCTACTGACTGCGGCGCTGCTTTTGGCTCTGGCGGATGCCCGAGCTCAGGCGACCAATTTATTCGTAAGCCAAGTGCCGGTGGCGCCCGCGAGTAACGGTTCGGTTTTTTCTACCCAGCCGAAGGTGACGCTCAGGGATGGCGCCAACGCGACGGTGACCACCGACTCCACCACGGTGGTGACGATGACGGTCAGTCGTAACGCGACGGTCGTGGGTACCGCTACGGCTACCTGTGCCTCGGGTGTGGCGACCTTTAGTGGGGTAGGTATCTCGGGTCTAACGAGCGCGACCTATACGCTCACGTTCACCTCGAGCGGCGCCAGCGGAGGCCTTTCGGTAAATCAGAATATTGTTAACAGCGCCGCGGCCGGCCCAGCCTCTAGAGTAATGCTTTCCACCTATCCCGGGGTGGCGGTGAACGGATCGAGCTTTGTGACGCAGCCCGTGATCGCGATTCGGGATGACGCCGGCAATCTCGTGACTACGGGTAGTTACACGATTACAATGACCGTGGATCAGTCCGGTAGTGTCGTTGGTACAGCCGCTGTCACAACAAGTAGCGGCGTGGCGACCTACTCGGGCCTGGGGTTGAGCGGCACCGCCGATACCACGTACACGGTCACTTTTAGCGAAGCAGGCTCGGTTTTGAGCCCGGTTTCGGCGGCGGTTAAGTTGTTCGCAGTCTCACCCGCGCCCTCATCGGATACTAAGTCCTATGTAAATTATAAATTTACCGCAAAAACTCGTCTGCTGAGTGCTAATCGGGGCGATGCCGCAATCAGTGCATTACAAAGCGGTAATTTTAAATATATTTTCCTGGCTGAAACGGATGCGCATAATCTTTTGGCCTACCGCACCGATAACGGTACACTTACCACTTTAGTGGGGGCTGCGGGTAGTGGAAACGTCGATGGAGTGGGTACCTTGGCTAAGATTTCATATCCCAAGTCAGTAGCTGTCATCGATGACAGTAATTTAATTGTGGGAGCCGATAGTGGCTATTTGAAAAAAATTACTTTTAGCGGCGGGGTTAGCGCCTCCAGTGCGACCGTGTCGACCCTCTTAAACACCTACGGGAATGTTGATGGGAGTAAGACCACAAGTGGATCCACGGCGATTACCGGATTAGGTGTAAAAAATTCAAAATATTTCGTGTAGCTTCGGCAAGCGTGCGGACCGATAATTAATTCACTGGGGAACCCCTTCACCGACCGTCGGTGGCGAGATCTAGTTGTCCGCTTAGGCGGTTGCGAGAGAGGGCGGCAAGGCCGCGCGATTGCGCTATGCGCTTACGGAGG
>CANIJN010000053.1 GCA_947467625.1 Opitutia bacterium
CCTTTGGCTCCCTCGTGCTCGAAAACAAACCCGTCCGGCTCAGCGGCCAGGACTGCGAACGCGGCACCTTCAGCCACCGCCACGCTGTGCTCCACGACATGGAGACAAACGCCACCTACGCGCCCCTTCAAAACCTCGATCCCCAGCAGGCCCGTTTCTGCGTGTATAACTCGCTCCTCTCCGAAGCCGCCGTGCTCGGTTTCGACTACGGCTACTCGCTCGATTACCCCGATATGCTCTGCATCTGGGAAGCTCAGTTCGGGGATTTCGCCAACGGCGCCCAAGTTGTCATCGATCAATTTCTCGCCGCCGGCGAATCGAAGTGGCACCGCACCAGCGGTCTCGTGCTCCTCCTCCCGCACGGCTACGAAGGCCAAGGTCCCGAGCACTCCTCGGCCCGCTTGGAACGTTTCCTCCAGCTCTGCGCCGAGGACAATATCCAAGTCGCCAACATCACGACACCCGCCAACTTCTTCCACGCGCTCCGCCGCCAAGTGCTGCGCGACGTGAAGAAGCCGCTCATCGTCATGTCGCCCAAGTCACTCCTCCGCCACCCCGCCGCCGTCTCGAAACTCACCGAGTTCACCGCCGGCGGATTCCAGGAAATCATCGACGATACTCACTTCGGCGTAGCGGCGAGCGCCAGTGCGCCGACCAAGGCCCAGCGCCTGATCTTCTGCTCAGGAAAAGTTTACTACGACCTCTGCGACTACCGCGACAAACACAAGATTACGAATACGGCCATCGTGCGCATTGAGCAGCTCTATCCGTTGCACAAAAACGCCATCACCAAACTTGCCGATCACTACCGCGGCGCTCGCCTCATCTGGTGCCAGGAAGAGTCGCAGAACATGGGCGCGTGGAGCTACATCGCTCCCCTGCTCTCGGAAATCTTCGGTGTCCTCCCCGTCTACGCCGGCCGCGACGCCGCGGCCTCGCCCGCCGTCGGCGCCCTCGCGCTCCACCGCTTCGAACACGCTGCGATGCTCCAAGACGCCTTTGCCCTCTAGGAAGCCGCTAGCAGTCAATTCCGCCCCCCCTCCCACTCCCGATTATCAGAGCCAATCAGCGCAGATTAGCAGTTCAAAAACTCCTCTTCCACCATGTCCCTCCTCGAAGTCAAAATCCCGCCCATGGGCGAATCCATCGCCTCCGGTATCCTCGCCAAATGGCACGTCAAAGACGGCGACATCGTCAAAAAAGATCAGCCGCTCTTCGAACTGGAAACTGATAAAATCACGAGCGAAGGCACCGCTGAGTCCGCCGGAAAAATCGCCTTCAAAGCGGCCGCCGGTGACGAAGTCAAAATCGGCCAGGTGGTCGCCACGATCGACTCCGCCGCCAGTTCCTCACCGGGAGGCAGCCCCCCTGCTGGCGCGCCCGCCGCGGCCACGGCCGCAAAATCCACGGAGGCCTCGCCCGCCGTTCGCCGACTCGCCGCCGAGACCCACATCGATCCGGCCACGATCGCCGGCACCGGCAAAGCCGGCCGCGTCACCAAAGGCGACATGCTCGCCGCCGCAGCCCCCGTAGCGGCCAGCGCCAGCGAGCCGAAATCCGCCCCGGGCACCCGCCAAACCCGCAAAAAGATGACCCCGCTTCGCGCCAAAATCGCCCAGCGCCTCGTCTCCGCCCAGCACGAGGCCGCCATGCTCACCACCTTCAACGAGGTCGACATGTCCGCCGTCATGGCGCTCCGCGCCAAATACCAGGACGACTTCGTCAAGAAGCACGGCCTGAAACTCGGCTTCATGTCCTTCTTCGTGAAGGCCGTCGTCCACGCCCTCAAGGAAGTCCCCGGCGTCAACGCCCAGATCGATGGCGATGCCATCGTCGAAAACCACTACTACGACATCGGCGTCGCCGTTTCCACCGACAAGGGCCTCATGGTTCCCGTCATCAAAGGCTGCGACACCCTCGGCATGGCCGCCGTCGAAACGAAGATCGCCGACGCCGCCAAACGCGCCCGCGAAAGCAAGATCACCCTCGCGGATCTCGAAGGTGGCGTCTTCACGATCACCAACGGAGGCACCTTCGGCTCACTGCTCTCCACGCCGATTATCAATCCCCCGCAGGCCGCGATCCTCGGCATGCACGCGATCAACGACCGCCCCGTGGCCGTCAACGGCCAGGTCGTCATCCGCCCGATGATGTATCTGGCGCTCAGCTACGACCACCGTCTCGTCGACGGCAAACAAGCCGTCACCTTCCTCGTGAAAGTAAAACAAGCGATCGAAGATCCGACCCGCCTCGTCCTCGGCGTCTAACTCAATCGTGCTCGTTCCTCGTTCTCGTCATCGTTCTCTTTTTTGAACGGCCCTCTCCCTGCCGGAGAGAACGAGCACGGTTACGCGAACTCAGAAATATTGTCACATGTCTGCTTCCTCTTCCTTCGACCTCATCGTAATCGGTGCCGGCCCCGGCGGCTACGTCTGCGCCTTCCGCGCCGCGCAGCTCGGCCTCAAGGTCGCCCTCGTCGAAAAACGCGCCACCCTCGGCGGCACGTGTCTCAACGTCGGTTGCATTCCCAGCAAAGCCCTCCTCGCTTCCTCCGAACACTACGTCTTCGCCCAACAGCACGCCGCTGAACACGGGGTGAAACTCGGCTCCGTCGAACTCGACCTCGCCACGCTCCTCAAAAAGAAAGACTCCGTCGTCACCAAGCTCGTCGGCGGCGTCGCCCAACTCGCCAAAGCCCGCAAGATCACCGTCATCACCGGCGCCGCCGCCTTCGTCTCCCCCAACACTATCCGTGTAGCGGCGAGCTCCGGCGATCCGACTGAGCTCACCGCCAAAAACATCGTCATCGCCACCGGCTCCGCACCCGTCGAACTCCCGTTTATGAAATTCGACGGCGAGACGATCGTCTCGTCCGACCACGCCATCCATTTCACCAGCGTCCCGAAAAAACTCGTCGTCGTCGGCGGCGGCGCCATCGGCCTCGAACTCGGCTCCGTCTGGTCCCGCCTCGGTGCCGACGTTACCGTTGTCGAGTTCCTCCCCAAAATTGTCGCGACCTACGACGACGATATCATCCGCAACTTCACGCGCATCCTCCAAAAACAGGGCTTGAAGATCGAAGTCGGCGCCAAAGTCACCGGGTTTCAACGCTCCACTGCCGGGGCAACCGGCCTCCTCACCGCCGAACGGGGCACCGAAAAACTCGCGTTTCCCGCCGACAAAGTCCTCGTCGCCGTCGGCCGCCGCCCGTTCACCGACTCACTCAACCTCCCCGCCGCCGGGGTCCAACTCGACGACAAGAAGCGTATCAAAGTCGACGCTCACCTGCAGACCACCGCGCAGGGCGTCTGGGCGATCGGCGATGTCGTCGCCGGCCCCATGCTCGCCCACAAAGCCGAGGAGGACGGTGTCGCCGTCGCCGAGTGGATCGCCGGCAAGGCCGGCCACGTGAATTGGGATCTCGTCCCCGGTGTCGTCTACACCGACCCCGAGGTGGCCAGTGTCGGCCTCGGCGAAGACGCCGCCAAAGCCGCCGGCATCGCGATTAACGTCGGTAAATTCAACTTTGCCGCCAACGGCCGCGCCCTCGCCACCGATGCGACGGAGGGCTTCGTGAAGATCATCGCCGATGCGAAGACCGACAAAATTCTCGGCGCGCAAATCCTCGGCCGCAACGCCGGCGAACTCATCAGCGAGATTGTCACGCACATGGAATACGGCGGCAGCGCCGAAGACCTCGCGCGCACGATCCACGCGCACCCGACGATGAGCGAAGCCGTCAAAGAAGCCGCCCTCGCCGTCAGCAAGCGCGCCCTCCACGCAGTGTGACGCCAGTCGGCGCGTGCGACCCACACCGCCGACAACGCCTCTTATCGCCATTGCCCAGGCGCCCGCCGGTCCCGTCGCCGCGAGCGCCAGCGAGTGGACCTGCTCACGCCCCGAGAGAAGCGCCGGAAATCTCCGCGCCAGCCCCCCCTCGTCAAGCCACCCCCCGTGACAGTGAAGTGACGCAGGTCTCGATCAACAACCGGTCGCGGCTCGAGGTCTCGCCTTCGCCTAAGACCGACTCGCCCGCGAGCGCTCCTCGGCGGCTGGGTCAATCGTGTGAGCAAAAACGCCTTCGAGCGCGCCAACCACTCCGATTCCCTCACGCCCAACCGCTCGTTCCGCGAAAACGGCGTCGATCAGTTCCCGGTCAAAAAATCCGCTGAGCCGTATCGGGATTCCAATTTCAAGCGGGGTGGCAACAGCGATTTTTAACGCCATCGTGCCCGCGAACCGCCTTTCGGGAAATCGCCCTCGGCCGGAACTTTGCGTTCCGGCCTTTTTTTTCGTGCGTTGCCCACGCCCTTTATGGCTCACTGTGTTTTCATCCCCCTTTCATGAACATCCACGAATATCAGGCCAAGGCTCTCTTTGAAAAATTCGGCATCGCCGTGCCCAAGGGCGCGACCGCCACGACGCCGGAAGCGTTCATCACCGCCCTCGCCGATCTTCCCGAGGGCCCGACCATGGTGAAATCGCAAATCCACGCTGGCGGCCGCGGCAAGGGCACCTTCACCAATGGCTTCAAAGGCGGCGTCAAATTCTGCAAGACCAAGCACGACGCCCTCGAGATCGCCGGCAAGATGCTCGGCAACACCCTCGTCACCGCCCAGACCGGCCCCGCTGGTCGCAAGGTCCAAACGATCTACTTCACCGTCGCGAGCGAAATTAAGAAGGAATACTACCTCGCCATTCTCCTCGATCGTAACTCCTCGAAACCCGTCATCGTCGCCTCCACCGAGGGCGGTATGGACATCGAGACCGTCGCCCACGACACCCCGGAAAAACTCTTCAAAGTCATCGTCGATCCCGCCTACGGCCTCGCCGATTTCCAAGTCCGCGAGCTCATCACCAAACTCGGCTTGACCGGCGTCGAGGCCAAGAACGCCGGCAAACTTATCCGCAATCTCTACCAGTGCTACTGGGAGACCGACGCCGCGATGATCGAGGTCAATCCCCTCATCACCACTCCGACCGGCGACGTGCTCGCCCTCGATGCCAAAGTCTCCTTCGACTCCAACGCCCTCTACCGTCACCCCGAGATCGTCGCCCTCCGCGACCTCAACGAAGAAGACTCCAAGGAAATTGAAGCCTCGAAATACTCCCTCAGCTACATCGCCCTCGACGGCAACATCGCTTGCCTCGTCAACGGCGCCGGCCTCGCGATGAGCACGATGGACATCATCCAACACTTCGGCGGCACCCCCGCCAATTTCCTCGACGTCGGCGGCGGCGCGACGAAGGCGCAGGTCATCGCGGCCTTCAAAATCATCCTCGGCGACAAGAACGTGAAGGGCATTCTTGTTAACATTTTCGGCGGCATCATGGACTGTAATGTGATCGCCACCGGCATCGTCGAAGCCGTCAAGGAAGTCGGGCTCACCCTCCCCCTCGTCGTCCGTCTCGAAGGCAACAACGTCGTCGCCGGCAAAGCCACCCTCGATGCCTCCGGCCTCGCCCTCATCTCCGGCAGCACGATGGCCGACGCCGCCCAGAAAATCGTCAAGCTCGTGGCGTGAATGCCCCGAGCAAGTGAGAGCTGAGTGCTGAGAGTGGAGCGACCCGAACCCGCAAAAACTCTCCCACCACACCGCATCTCCGATCTCTCAACGCTCAACCCGCAACGCTCAATTTTTAACAACATGGCCATTCTCATCACTCCCTCCACCAAGATTCTTGTCCAAGGCATCACCGGCGATTTCGGCGGTCGCCACGCCAAGCTCTCCCTCGACTACGGCACGCAGGTCGTCGCCGGTGTCACCCCCGGCAAGGGCGGGCTCTTCTTCGAACACGGCACGCACAAAGTGCCGATCTTCAACTCCGTCGCCGACGCCGTGAAAGCCACCGGCGCCACTGTCTCCGCCGTCTTCGTACCACCTCCGTTTGCGGCCGATGCCATCCTCGAAGGCGTTGACGCCGGCCTCGACCTCGTCGTCGCCATCACTGAAGGCATCCCCGTCCGTGACATGGTCCGCGTCAAGCGCGCCATGGCCGGTAGCAAGACCCGTCTCCTCGGGCCCAACTGCCCCGGCGTCGTCACGCCCGGCAACGGCAAAGATTCCTCCGGCGGCTGCCGCATCGGTATCGCCCCCGGCTACATTCACAAAAACGGCCACGTCGGCGTCGTCTCCCGTTCCGGCACCCTCACCTACGAGGCGGTCTTTCAACTCACCTCGAAGAACATCGGCCAGACCACATGCGTCGGCATTGGCGGCGACCCCGTCAACGGCACCTCGCACCTCGACATCATCAAACTTTTCAACGCCGACCCCGAGACCCATGGGATCATCCTCATCGGCGAAATCGGCGGCAACGCCGAGGTCGAAGCCGCGCGCTGGATCAAAGAGCACTGCACGAAACCCGTCGCCGGTTTCATCGCCGGAGCCACCGCCCCCGCCGGCCGCCGCATGGGCCACGCCGGCGCCATCGTCGGCGGAGCCGAGGACACCGCCGCTGCCAAGATCGCCGTCTTCAAAGAATGCGGTATCGAAGTTGCCGTGACGCCCTCCGACATGGCCGACGCCCTCCTCCGCTCCGCCAAGTCCAAAGGCGTGACCCTGACCTGAGTCCGGCCAAGACCGCGCGCCCTCGGGCGCCGTACCGGCTAAGCCGTCACGATGCCGTGAAATGTCGGGTCGGCACTTGCCGACCTGACGTTGCTCGAAGCGAAGTACGTGTCTTGGCAGCGAGCGCTCTCCCTGCACGAAATGGTTTCCGTCCACTCTTTCGTGTAAGGCGATTCGACGAAGTGGCCGCGGCTACTTCCCGCGGCCTCGGCTTACTTTCGCGGGAGGAATTTAGAGTCATTTACGCCCCATCCCCGCGGGCGTCCCCGCGGCCTCGTCCCGAAAAATCGTGCGAGTACTTCATGAAGAAGTGTAACCAAACGACCATGACGATCACGATCGACGCTCACGTTCACCGTCGCTCCCGCTGCCACCCGTGCCCCGCCGCGCCTGCTCGACCGACATAATTCTTGCCGCTCCACTACCCGCCAACCAACGTCCCATATGGCCACGCAGGAATTCTATATCCGCAACGAGACCGACTCCGCAGGCCGCGCCCCCTACCATCTTGAAGCGGTCTCGTCGCGTAGCGAAGCCGTCCAGATCACGCCCGCGACCCTCATTTACGATGCCGCCACCGAGCAGTGGGTCGCCCTCGGGACCACAGCGGAACGGCTGCCGCTGGTGATCGTCGCAGGCACCGCCGTCGGCGGCATGGGCATGCGGAGTGGGTATCTCCGGTCGCTTTGATTCTGTGCCGCACTCCGAACCACCGCCCTCCATGCTCACCGCGCGGCTCTCCCGCGTCAGGCAGCGCCTGACCCACGTCTGGAAAAAAGAGATCTGGGCTCCCGCGCACCTTCAGGACACTTCGCCCCGCGGCTGGTTATTCGCGTGCTTGCGCGTCATCTCGATCACAGGGACGGTTTTTATTGAAACCAAGGTTCCGAGTCGCGCTGCAGCGCTCAGCTTCAGCTCGCTCCTGAGTCTCGGCCCCCTCATCGCGATCGCCGTCCTCGTCGGCGGATTCATTCTCGGCAAGAATGACGATCCCAACCTCGTCGCCAACCAGGTCGGCGCTCTGCTGGAGCAGGTCGCCCCGCAACTACGCTCTCTCCAGACCGCGAATAACGCAGGCGCCACCATCGGCGAGGCCGTCAATCCGGAGCTCGTCTCGATGCTCAACGGGTTCATCACCAGTGCGCGGTCGGGCTACGGCGGCGTCTTCGGTGCACTCTCGCTCATCGTCATCGTCCTCCTCATGTTCAAAGGTGTCGAAGACGCGTTTAACGACATCTGGGGCATCCGGCTGGGACGCTCATTGCTCATGCGGATCGTTTTCTACTGGACGATCCTCACCCTCGGCGCGGTCCTCTTTTTTGCCTCGGTTACGCTCGTCACCGCGGGCGCCGCCGTGAACGTTTTCAGCGAACCTTTGAGCAAACTTCCCGGAGGCGCAGGCCTGATCGCCATCCTGCAGTGGTCGCTCCCGGCGTTTTCACTCATCCTGCTCGTCGTCATGCTGACGCTCGTTTATCGAGTGATCCCCAACACGCACGTGTTCTGGCGCGCCGCGTTCGCAGGTGCCTTCGTCGCCGCCGCGCTCCTGATGCTCAATAATTTCGTGGGTTTCTTTTACGTCCGCCGCGTCATCCAAACTCAGAATCTCTACGGCAAACTAGCGGTTCCGCTCGTGCTCATGCTGGGCCTTTATATCTTTTGGCTCTATGTTCTGGTCGGCGGAGTCATCAGTTACGCCGTTCAAAACGTCCACTTCCGCAACAGTCAGGCCGCATGGGGCCAACTCTCCGAAGCGATGCGCGAACGCCTGTCGCTCGTCGTCCTGCTCACCATTGGGCGCCGTTTCCAAGCCTGCCTGCCGCCCATCACGGCCTCCCAACTCAGCGATCTCCTCAAAGCCCCGACCCAGATCCTCAACGAGTGCCTCAACCGCCTCGCCCATATGAATCTCATTACGACGCTGCGGCCCGCGGAGCATACCCCGGCCACCGAGCACCGCTACCAGCCCGCTCGCCCGCTCAGCCGCATTAATCTCTTCGATTTCAAGACGCTCGACGACAACTTTGGCGAAGATCCCATGGGGCAATCCTTGGAGCGGATTGACCCGATTCTCCAACACTACGACGAGGGCCTCCATCGACTCGGCGATCAGGTCTTTTTCCAGAAGAGCCTAGAACAACTTTTTGTCGAACACCCGTTTGGCGAATCGCGCCCGCCTCTCACGCTCGACTAGCCGCCACGTTGACGCCCCCCCTCCCGGTCGGCGCCCGCCGCGCGCCCTCCTTCGCCACCTATTTCCTGTCGTGGACCACCGCTTTTTAGTCTCCCGGCTCGCCGTGAAATCCCTCATTTCAGTCGTGAATTCGCCCTTGCCACGCGAGGCGCGGAACCTAGCGTCCCACGTTTTCCCCTCATGATTACTTGGATCCAGAAGTATTTTCAGCACCACTTCCGCGCCATTTTCGGCGTATTATTGGCGCTCATCATCGTCTCGTTTGTCTTCACGATCGGCGCCTCCGGTGGCCTCGGTCAGGGCGAACGCCGCATGGTAGACCGCCATTTCTTTGGCTACAATCTTGGCCTCCAGCAAGATCAGCAACGTCTCGTCGGCGACGCCAGCCTCAGCGCCAATCTGCAAATGGGCGCGATGGGTGGTATCGAACCCGAGCAAATCCAAAATTATGCCTTCCAGCGTGCCGCGACGCTCCACCTCGCCGATCTGTGGCATATCCCAGCCCCCACCACCCCTGAAATCACCGACCAAATCAAAACCCTGCGGATGTTCGCCGGTCAAGACGGTCAGTTCGACGCCAAGACCTACGCCACCTTTCTCGATAACCTCAAAACAAACCCCCGTGGAGTCAAAGAAGTGGATGTCCTCCGGGTCCTCGCCGCCGATGTGCGCGCGGATAAGGTCAATAAACTCATCGCTGGCCCCGGTTACGTTCTGCCTAGCGACGTGAAGAGCCAGCTCTCCCGGGCGGACACGTCTTGGACGATCGCCACCGCGAGCGTCGACTATGCAAGTTTCGCCCCGACCCTGAATCCCTCCGACGCCGACCTCAATAAATACTTCGAAGAGGAGTCCGCCCGCTACCAGATCGCGCCGCGAGTCGTTGTCACTTACGCCGACTTCTCCTCGCTCAATCACCTCGCTGGAATCACCGTTTCCGAAGCCGAGGTCCGCGGCTACTACGACGCCAACCCGTCCCGTTTCCCGAAAGCCGCCACCGTCAAACCAGCCGACGACAAGACGCCAGAGAAGTCAGACCCGGCCGCCGACTACGCCGCTGCCCGGCCGCAAGCCGAAGCGACCTTGAAACTTGAGCGTGCCCAGAAATTGGCTACAAAGTCGGCTAGCGACCTCTCTCTCGCCCTCTACGAAAATAAAGTGACCGCGGCCGGCCTCGACGCTTTCCTCTCTAAACTCAAACTCACCGCCAAGTCCCTCGCTCCTTTTACTCGCGAAGCCGGTCCTGCGGAGCTCGGCGGATCCCGTGACGTCGCTAACGAAGCCTTCAAGCTCCCTCGCGAAGATCGGTACTACTCCGAAGCCATCGGTGTTCCCGCCGGAGCGGTGGTCCTCTTCTGGAAAGAAACCCAACCCACCCGCAAGCCCCTCCTCACCGAAGTCCGCGACAAAGTAGTCGCCGACTGGACTGAGGGCGAGAAGCGTCGCCGCTTCGTAGAACTCGGCAAGACCCTGAAGACCCAGCTCGAGGCTCGCATCAAAGCCGGCGATGCCATGGAGGTCGCCGCGGCCACGACCGCCACCACGGCGAGCGTGAAGATTGAAGCCAAGAGTCTCGCCGCTTTTTCGCTGCGCAATCGCCCCCAAGATGCAGATTCCACGGTGCTGGGTTCCTTGGATCGCCTCGAAAAAGGCCAGCTTTCCGAAATGCTCATTGCGCAGGACAAAGGCGTTTTCGTTTACGTCACCGACAAAGTGGCTCCCGATCTCACCGAAACCAATCCTCAGTTTGTACCCACTCGCCTGCAAATCGCCGGTTACACGGCTCGGTTAACCGCCGGGGCCTACATCGCCGAACTCGTCGAACAGGAGCTGAAAAAGTCCGAACCCAAGACACCATAATAATCCCTGTCGTCCCTCCGGCGCGAATTCTTGTCATCCCTGTTGCCGTCAGAAGCGCGTCTCCCCCACGCGCTTCTTTTTTTGCGATGATACCACGCGCGACCGCAAACCCCTTTCTGGTCGAGCCACTCGCCCACATTCGGCTCGCCGCCCCCCGCCCCTCTTCGTGAATTTGCCCCGATGCCGCTCCACGCCTACGCTCCGCTCGCGACGCCGTGCCGTCTGTGCGGCCAAGGATTCGAACACGCTGCGCAAGCCGGCGCCGCCCCGCTCGCAACCTGTCCGACCTGCGGCCAATGCGTTCGGCGTGTCTCTGTCCAAGCTGTAAATTCTCCGAAACTTTCTGCCCCACTTTCCGTCTCGCGGGCCAGACAAGCAGGCTTCACCATTCTGAAGCGCACTTCCGGCGGTGAATTTGAAAAACAGTAACGTTCAAACCAAAGCCGGTGTATCAGCCTCCTACGTCGACCCTCCCAATTCCCAAGTCATGTCACGCCATCTCACTCCCGCCCTCCTCGCGCTCGCCCTCCTCACCCCATTTGCGCCCGCCGGCGCCCAAACCGTCCCCGGCAAGCCGTTGTCGCTGGAGGAAGCCGTCGGGCTCGCGCTGAAGAAAAATTTCGATATCCAGATCCAGACATTTACGACCCAGATCGCGCGCGAGTCGTTCAATGCCTCCTCTGCAATTTTCGACCCCACCCTCACGAGCTCGATTACCCGCGCCGTCAGTCAAGCCGCGTCCAATACCAGTCGGCTCGACGGCGCCCAATTGGAAGGCCCCCGCAACGATGGCACCACGGTCCGCGCCGGCGTCACCCAGCGCCTCGCCCCCACGAACGGCATCATTGGCCTCTCCGCCAACCTCACACGCGCGGCCACCAATTCCTCCAACGCCCTCGTCAATCCCAGCTTCGGCAATGGTCTCACCGCCACGCTGAGCCAACCCTTGCTCCGCAACGTCGGCCGCGAGAGCGCCACATCAGCTTCCCGCCGCAGCAAGCTCGGGGTCGACATCGCCTTGCTCGGCTACACCAGCCGCATTCTTACCGTGATCGCGGCAACTGAAACTGCTTATTATAACCTCGTCTCCGCGCGCGAAACCGTCCGCATCCGTCAGCTCACCCTCGAGCGTAACCAAAACCTCTTCGATGAAAACACCGCGCGTCGTGCTACCGGCGTAATGACCGACCTCGATGTCCTCACCGCCGAGGTCGGCGTAGCCAACGCCCGCCGCGCCCTCATCATCGCCCAACAAAACGTCGCCGATCGCGAAGATGCCCTGCTGAACATCATTAATCTTCCCGAATTTGACTCCCGCCCCGGTCCCGTGAATTTCGACGATTTCAAGGGTAATGTGCCTTCCTTCGCCACGTCCTATAAGCTCGCCCGCGAACGCTTCCCTGACGCTCTCACGCAACAAGAGGCTATCAAGCAATTCGAACTCGACCTGATCGTGGCACAAAAAAACCTGAAACCCACCCTCACCCTCGATGCCTCTTTGGGCTACACCGCGAAAGCCACTAAGGATGGTTTCGGGGGCGCCATCGCCAACATCCCCAATGATCACGGCAATAACTGGAGCCTCGGCGTCAACTACTCGATGCCTTGGGGCCAGCAGGCCGACAAGGCCAACCACCGCAGCTCCCTCAGCACCGTTCGCTCCCAAAAAGTCCGTCTCGAGCAGCTCGAACAGGCTCTCATCGTCAACGTTCGCGGCGCGGTGCGGGCCGTCGAGACCCAACTCGTCGCCGTTGAGATTGCCGCCAAAGCCACGGAGCTAAGCGCCCGGCAATACGACCTCCAGAAAGCTCGCTTCGACGCCGGCCTGTCCACGGCTCGCCTCGTGCTCCAAGCACAAGAAGACCTCGAGACCGCTCGCTTCAATGAACTCGCCGCCAAAGTAGCTCTGCGCCAAGCCAACGGCGAGATCAGCCGCCTCGAAGCCTCGTCCCTCGGCCGTTACAACGTCCAGCTGCCGCAGTAAAGGCCCCGCGGCATTCACGGGAAATACGTACGGTCGTTCGGGAGTGTCCTCGCTCGCGAGTCCTTCGCCTCACGCCCGCCTCGTTCGTAATTCCAAGCGCGTCGCTCACCGACGCGCTTTTTTATTTTTCTTAATCCGGACTCGCCGCACCGCCGTCGGTCCGCTTTCGTCCGGTTCGTCATGCCGACCGCCCTTGTCGTTCGCCTCATTTTCTGGCTCTGGTTCGGTGCCGCATTTTTCGCTGGCCAGCAACTGCTCCTCGTCCGCCTTCCCGCGCTCGCGCTTCCGGCCTTGGTGATCGGCCTCACCACCTTGCTTCTCCTCGCCTACTTCCGCTTTGGCCCCGTGAAAACGTGGGTGGATTCCCTCGATCTCCGCGCCCTCGTTCTACTCCACGTCACACGTTTCGTCGGCCTCTACTTTCTCGTCCTCTTTCACCGCGGTCAGCTGCCCTACGATTTCGCGGTGCCCGGCGGTATTGGCGACATCATCGTGGCCACCCTCGCTCTCCCGATCGCTTTGGCTCCTCTCGCCTACACAACTCGGCAACGCGCCATGCGCATTTGGAACATCATCGGTCTGGTCAACATCGCCCTAGTGCTACTCACCGCCACCCGCCTTAATCTGGACGATCCTGGGCACCTGCGCTCGCTCACGTACCTTCCGCTGAGTTTGCTTCCGACTTTTCTCGTGCCACTCCTTTTCGCGACGCACGTCGTCATCTTCGTGCGTCTCGCCCGCAATCAATCCTCGGCTTGAACGTTGCCTTCCCCGCCTGCGTCTCCCGCTGTCATCCCAGTGAGAGTGTCTCCGTCCAGTATCCGTCGCCTTCCTGACAGCTTTTTCCGCGGCGCCCACGGCTTTACATTCCTCGAGGTCAGCGTCGTGGTCGTGATCATCAGCGTGGTCGCCTCGCTGGCCGTACCCATCCTCAAGCAAGCCAGTCGTGAAGCCCGCTCCACCACCGTCGCTAACGACCTGCGCATTTTTTCCGCCGCGTTGCAAACGTACGCCCGCGAACGGGGCGACTGGCCGGCGGGCAACAGCGAACCGGGCGTCTTTCCACCCGGAATGGAAGGTTACCTCCGCACGACCAACTGGGGGCGCCGCACACCCCTTGGCGGCTTCTACAGATGGTCGCCCAACACCCTGCAACAGGGCCAGCGCTACCGCGCCGCGATCGCCATTGTATCCGTCGGCACCGACAAAATTTCGTCGGATCGCGCGCAATTCGTCGACCTCGACCGCAAGCTCGACGACGGCATCCTCGACACGGGTCAACTCCGCCTCGGCTTCCGCAACCAACCCTTTTACGTGCTCGAACCTTGAGGAAGCCGTATGTTCACCGGCACAACCGTCAATCTCTCGGCTGACCCATCCGCGGCTGATTGCCGCCTCGACCCATCGGAACTCGGCGTGCTCACGCCGGATGAGTTCCGCTCACTCCTCGACCGGCTTAGCCTCATCGAGTCCGCCCAACCCGACGGCGCCGATCCCCACCTCGTCGTCACGTCCGCTGCCGGTCGTTTCATCATTCGCACCGGTGAGGGAAAACTTTTACTCTACAACGCTCGCGATACCAGCGAACCCTCTAGCCGGCTCTCGCCAGAGGAAATCGTTACTCAGCTCGATCCCCAAATCACCCAAGCGCCGTTCGCCTTCCCGCCGGCGACGCCCACCAAGAAACCCAAGGCGGCCCCGCATTACGCCATCGCATTCGCCCTTTTCGTCGCCGCCCTCGCGTTGGACGGCTTCACCCTCTACGCCGTTTTTAACATCGAGCACGTCGCTTCTCCCCCCTCGGTCGTCGTTCTGACCGATCTCAATGAAATCGCTACTCGCGGCCCCGACACCCTCGGTAACTACGCCACCGGCAGTCGCCCCGGCGACCGCGTGATTACAGTCACCCCGGATGAAAAAGTCCGATTCTCCGAACTCGGCTCCCCAGACGCTATCTCGATCAATACCGACACGTTTCGCCTCGGCCTCCACGGCAAACGTCTCTGTCTCCTTACAGCCGAAAGCGGCGTCGTCGATTTCGTCAACCCCGACACCCTGCTCTACTACCGCGACACCTATCGTCGGTCGAGGTAGCGCCGGCCTTGCGGTCACGACACGGCAAATAACTCCGACGGTATGCGCACGGCGTCCGCCGCCAGCACTCGGTGGACCGGCAGTTGCGTCCGAAACCACGTCCGCTGTTTTTTCACCAACGCCCGCGTATTCTTCGCAATCGCCATCGCCAACCCCGCCTCCGGCAATTCGCCATCGAGCATCGCCCGCACCTCGCGATACCCGATCGCCAGAGCCGCGCTCGGATTTTCCTCCAGCCCCTCACTGCGCAACCGCCGCACTTCCTCGACCAGCCCGGCGTGCAACATCGCCGCCACCCGCGCCGCAATCCGCCGATCTAAATCCTGCGGCTCGCGGTCCAATCGCGTCAATTTCACCTCCCAGTCAGCAAATGCCCCGGGTCTCCGCGCAAATTCGTCAGACATCACCGCCAGCGTCTTGCCCGAAGCCATACACCGCTCCAACGCTCGCGTCACCCGCCGCGGATTAGCGACGTCGAGAGCACCCAAACCATCGGGATTGAGTTTCCGCAACCGCGCCAGCAACTCCGCCCGGGGCCAAGCGGCCACCTCCGCGCGTAATTCACCCGAAACCACAATATCATCGGCCACCGGCGCAAAAAAACTCTTCAGATAAAACCCACTACCGCCCGTGACCAGCACCGCCCGCCCACGCCCGGCAATCGCATCCACCGCCGCCCGCGCCTTGGCCACGTAATGAGTGACATCGATCCGCTCGGTCACCGCGCAAATGTCGATGAGATGGTGAGGCGCCCGGGCCTGCTCCACCGCCGTCGGTTTCGCGGTACCGATATCCATGCCACGATAAAACAACAGTGAATCGCACGATACGATTTCCGCCCCCTGCGCTTCCGCCCAGCGCAACGCCCATTCCGTCTTACCGACCGCCGTCGGCCCCGTCAGCACATGGAGCACCCGTTTCATTTGCGCGGAGTAATCATCCTTTAACTGTGACAACCACCCCACTCCGGTCAAAAATTATCTCCGTCTGAAAACGCTCTTCATTGTCAATCCCCACTCCGGGCGAGCACTCCACGCGCTTGCCGCCGTGCGTACTTTTGCTGCCGCGCACGACGCCCGCGTCTCCCTGACCGCGCGACCTCGTCACGCCACCGAACTCGCCGTGCGCGCCCTCGACGAGGGCGTGGCACTCATCGTCGCCGTCGGCGGCGATGGCACGCTCAATGAGATCGCCGCCGTCGTCACCGGCACACCCGCTACGCTCGGTCTCATTCCTTGCGGCTCCGGCAATGGCCTCGGCCGCCACCTTGGTATCCACGGCACCGTCGCTCGTGCACTCTCCATTCTACTCAGCGGCCAACCTCGCCTCATCGACACAGGCCTCGCCGATGGTCACCCGTTTTTCACGGTCGCGGGCCTCGGCTTCGAAGCCGAAATTGCCGCGCGCTTCAATCGCCTCCCTCGCCGGGGATTTTTCCGTTATCTCACCACCAGCGCCTCCGCATTTCATCGCTACACACCCCAGTCATGCCGGATCGAATACGACGGGAAGCGAACCGATTTCCTCCCCTTCACACTCGCCGTTGGCAACTCCGACCAGTACGGCAACGGTGCCTATATTACCCCCGGCGCCCGCGTGGATGACAGCCTGCTCGACCTCACCGCCATTCCTCCCGTCGGCCTGTTGAACGCTGTCCCTCTCCTCGCGCGACTCTTCCGCGGCACCCTCACCTGCTCGTCCGCGGTGCTCAACCTACGGGCCTCGCGCTTCGTGATCGAGCGCCCCGCCCCGGGCCCCCTCCACACCGACGGCGAACTCCACTCCGCTCCCGCCCGAGTGGAATTTGAGATCCGTCCAGCCAGCCTCCGGCTCATCGCACCCGTAGTGCTTAAAGTTCGTTGACGCGCAGAGAATATTTCAAGCTTCACGCTGTTCCCTGTGGGTAAATGTTAGAGCGCGCGGCAGTCGCGGCGAGGGTTGAGTTAACACCTAAACTTTTCAGGGAACAGCGGCGGTTGGTCGTTTCCACGCCTGTTAGTCGAAGCCTCTGAACTATATTTCACCCACTGATACGAGAGGGGAACCTCATTTTGAATGAGCCAGGCTTCACAAATCGCGCTCGCGGGCCCCAGAAAATCAGCCATCGCTTCCTGCATGCCCCCCGCACCGTCCCTCACCCGCCGCGATTTCCTGCAACGCTCCGCTACCCTCACCGCCACGTCGCTCCTCGCCTCGCGCCTCTCCCCGCACTTGCACGCCGGCGAGCCAGCTGGGGCGTTCCGCAGCTCGTGGGACCGCGCGCGCGATGGCATCTGGCTCGGCCCGGAATTCTGGGCGAATCCCCTCCAAGACTGGCAGGTCGCCAACCAGCGGATCGAGTGCGTCAACGCCGCTGCCGATCGCAACGTCCACCTCCTTACCCGCCAGCTCTCCAGCCGCCCCGGCACCCTTGAACTCCGCGTGCGCATCGGCCGCGCCGACGGAGTAACCCTCGCCGGCAAGGGCTCGGCCGGCTTCCGTATCGGTATTTTGGGCACGCTCAAAGACTACCCCGCATTGCACGACTACCGGAACAACCTGTGGCCCGCCCCGAACGCCGGTTTCAACGCCGGCTTCACCGCTGCCGGCACCCTGTTCCTCGGTCGTCCCGATGGGCCTACCTCCGCGCCGATCGACCTCGCCCGTGAGTACCTTGATCTCCGTCTGACCATCACCCCGCAGGCGGGTGCTTACCAAGCCACGCTGACCGCGCTCGATCCCACCAACGCCCGCTCCCTCGCCGAGGTCACGCAGTCCGGCCTCAGCGGCGATCTGCTCGTCGGCAACCTCGCGCTCGTAAATAATTTTTTCGGCGCCGCCGGGGCCCCCAACACCAAAGGCAAGGCCAAGAAAAACGCCCCGACCGGCGGCCCCGATTTCGGTCTTGGGCGGTTTTGGTTCTCCGACTGGCGGGCGGGCGGCACCAAACTCACCGGCCAAGACGATCAGGTGTTCGGGCCCATTCTGTGGTCGCACTACACCCTCAGCGACCGCGTGCTCAAACTCTCCGCCCAAATGCCGCCGCTCGGCTTGAAGGACACGGCTCCCGTGCGTCTCCAACTTCAGGATTCGTCCGGCTGGAAAACCGTGGCTGAAGCGAAAATCCATCCCGACGCCCGCACCGCGACGTTTCGCATCGCACCCTGGGACGATACCCAAGACGTCGCCTATCGTCTCGTCTACGCCTTGGGCGACCGCGCCGGCGGTGCCACCGACCACTATTGGACCGGCACCGTCCGCCGCGATCCCGTCGACCAGGAGACGCTCACGGTCGCGGACGTTTCGTGCAACATCCACACGATCTTCCCCAACGTGCCGCTCGTGCAAAGTATGGCGAAGCTCCGCCCCGACATCCTGGCCTTCGTCGGCGATCAGTTTTACGAGAGCACCGGAGGTTATGGCGTGCAACGCGCTCCACTCGACAAAGCCATCGTCGATTACCTGCGAAAATGGTATTTCCACGGCTGGACGTGGCGCGAACTGATGCGCGATCGCCCGAGCATTTCATTGCCTGACGACCACGACGTCTACCAAGGCAACCTCTGGGGCGAGGGCGGCGAAGGCCGCAAGACCACTCAAGAAGCGGGCGGCTACGATCTGCCTGCCGAGTGGGTCAACGTGGTCCACCGCACGCAGACCTCGCACCACCCTGATCCCTACGATCCAGCTCCAGCCAAGCGCGGCACGCTCAACTACTACGGACCACTCACCTACGGACGCATCAGTTTCGCCATTCTCGCGGACCGTCAATTCAAGTCCGGCCCCGAGGGGAAAGTCCCGTCAACCGGCACCCGCGGCGATCACGTACTCGATCCGCACTACGACCCTAAAACCGCCGACCTTCCCGGCCTCGCACTGCTCGGCGCCAAGCAAGAGCAGTTCATTCGCGAGTGGGTGCTCGACTGGCGCGGCGCGGACATGAAGGCCGCCATCTCCCAAACGGTCTTTACCGCAATGGCGACGACGCACGGCGGCAATCAGGAGATTCTCATGGCCGACTACGATGCGAGCGGCTGGCCTCAATCCGCTCGTCGCAACGTCCTGCGCGAGCTCCGCAAAGCCTTCGCCGTCCATCTCGCCGGCGATCAGCACTTGCCCGCCGTTGTCCAATACGGGGTCGACACCCATCGCGACGGCCCGGTCGCTTTCGCCGGTCCCGCCGTAAATGTCGGTTACCCGCGTTGGTGGGAGCCCGCCAAGACGGGTCGCAACCGGGAGTCCGGCAACACTGAACTCACCGGCGATTTTCTCGATCACTTCGGCAATCCGCTCACCGTGCTCGCGGTAAAAAACGGCCCCTACGATCCGCCCAAGACCGTCCTTGAACAGGTCAACGCGAAGACGAGCGGCCTCGCGGTCGTGCGTTTCAACAAATCGAAACGCACCATCACATTCGAGTGCTGGGCCTATTCAGCCGATGTGACTAAGCTCGGCTCCCAAATGCCCATGTGGCCAGTTACCGTGAATCAACTCGACAACTACGCGCGCAAACCGACCGGCCGCCTCCCCACCCTCAACATCACCGGCTCGCACCACCCGGTCGTTCAGATTTTCGAAGTAGCGTCCGGAGAACTCGTCTACGCGCTCCGCCTCAACGGCCAAACCTTCCAACCCCACGTCTTCGCGCCCGGTCGTTACGTGATCAAGGTTATCGATACCGAAGCCAACCGCACCCTTACGTTGCCGTCATCCGAAGCCACGGCAGGAAATACCGAATCGCTCGACGTAAAATTCTGAACTTACCGCGCGTCGGACCCCGCCCTACCCAGGCCCCCCCTGCTCGCGGCCGTTCATCGTCTATCGTTGCAGCCTCCCCCGCTGGTCGGCACCATGCGGCTCCTGTTTCCAATGCGCGTCCAAGATTAAACCAACGCCGGTTTTTTGGAGCAGTCCGCTTGCGGGCGATTTTACCATTCGCCGCCTGACCACGTCCTGAATCGCCTGCCAGCAGGCTCCTACCTCGCGGCATGTCGTTTTACGCCCGCGTCACCGGATTTTTTTTGGCCGCACCGACTTGACGGCAGCCGCGGCCGTCTTTCCCGGCCGTTTCGACGGCGGCGTCTGCTTTGCTTTTGCGGCGGACTTTGGGGCCGGCCGAACCGGTTTTACCGCGGCATACGGCTGACGGTTTTCTTCTCGCCCGCTCGGGCAGGTTTCGCCACCGCCAGCGGCGCGAACGGAGCCGCCACCGCTGCGGCGTCTTCGATCTCGATGCCAAACACGTCGGCCAACTCCGCCGTCCCCATCGCGCCGGCCCCCGCCATGGCGCCCGCCGCCAGCCGCGGGGCCTGCTCCGACAAGCGGTGCGTATAGGTCGCCAGAAACGCAAACGGCCGCTCCGCATCGCGTTTATTTTCCGCCAAATGAAACGTCACCCGCCCTTCCTGCCGCCAGAGCGGATTCTGCGCCGCGAGCCACGCCGCCGCCCCGCCCGCCTCGGCCCGCATCGCACCGAGCGCCGCCGCATCCAGCTCGCCCCACAAACGTGTCAGCGTCTCCACCCGCAAATACTCCGCTCCGACCATCGGCGGAGCTCCGTCCGCCAGCGCCTGCAACTCCTCGGCCGGCGGCGCACCGATGACCGTCACGGCCGCCAGCTCCGGCGCATGAAAGAGCTTCGTAAAATAACGTCGTCCCAGCTCCCGCCAAAACGCCCCCGCCGGCGGCAACGCGGCCCACAGCCCGTGCGTCGTCAACACCAGCAAGACCTGCGCCGAGTATTGCCCCGCCGCGTCGCGCAGCCCGCGCGCCAGCCGCGGCTGAAAGCCTCCGACCACCGGTTCATCAAGGTGCAAGTGACCCTGCGGTGAGAGTGTGATCGGCAGGCGCGGTTGTTTCACCTCCGCCCCGGCCTGTTAATCTCGCCGACGCCTTGCGCCGTCCACGCGCGGGGCCTTGTCAAAGTCATCCCCCCTCGTTCGCGTTCTCGTAATCATTATCTTTCCGCGCCACCCTGCGACATTTGCTCGCGTCCTGCGCGGTGGCCCGCTGGCGTTTCAGACTTTTCCGTGAACACACTTCTACTTTGGGATATCGATGGCACCCTCGTCGCCTCCGGCGGCGCCGGTATGCGCGCACTCCGCACCGCGCTGCTCCGGACCTTCGCGATCGACGGCTCCCTCGAGGACATCGATTTCGGAGGCCGCACCGACCGCTGGATTATGAGGCGCATCTTTGGGAAATTTGGGCTGCCCGCCACTGAGGAAAACTTCACCCGCTTCCTCGACGGGTACCTCGCCGAACTGCCCGCCGAGCTCGCCAATCCCCACGCCCGGGTCCTGCCTGGCGTGCGCGCACTCTTGGCCACCGCCGGCGCACGTCCCGACGTCGCCCAAGGCCTGCTCACCGGCAACGTCGAGCGCGGCGCCCGCACGAAACTCAGCCACCACGATCTGTGGGACCACTTTCCCTTCGGTGCCTTCGCCGACGACAGCGAGTTCCGCAACGAGCTCGGACCCCACGCCCTCCGCCGCGCCCACGCCCACACCGGTGTCCACTTTCCCCCTACGCGCACGTGGATTATTGGTGACACTCCGCACGACATCGCCTGCGCCCGCGTGATCGGCGCCAACGTGATCGCTGTCGCCACCGGCACCCATACGGCCGCAGAACTCGCGGCGCACTCCCCCGACGCCCTTCTCGCAGATCTGGCCGACGCCGCCGCCTTCTGGAACATCATCACGTCCTCGTCCTGACTTGTCCTGCTCACTGTCACCCGTCACCTGTCTCTCGCTATGAAACTGTTCACCATCGCCATCGGCTCCGACCACGCCGGCTTCGCTTACAAAGAAGCCATTAAAGCCCTACTCCTCGCCGAGGGCCACACAGTGCGCGACTTTGGTACGCAGACCGACGCCAGCTGCGACTACCCCGATTTTATCCGCCCCACCGCCGAAGCCGTCGCCCGCGGCGAATACCAACGCGGCATCGTCCTCGGCGGCTCTGGCAACGGCGAAGCCATCGTCGCCAACCGCGTGAAGGGCATCCGCTGCGGCCTCTGCTGGAACGAACAAGTCGCGATCTGGAACCGCACCCACAATGACGGCAACTGCCTCTCCCTTGGCCAGCGCACAGTGACCGAAGCCGAAGCCCTGCACATCGTCAAAGTCTGGCTCGCGACCGAATTCGAAGGTGGGCGCCATCTCGCTCGTATTCAAAAAATCGACGCGGCCTGAACCTCGGGTAGTTTCACGCCCCGCCCCGTAGCTGCGAGCGCCAGCGAGTGGCCGCGCCCTGCGGCTCGCCGTGGGCACCGCCACAACCGTCGTTTTGCGTTCCGGCCCTTTCCGCGCCACGTTACTTCGCGTCTCCATTGCATCCAATTTAAGGCCGCACCGTCAAACCGCTCACATGTCGCTAGCCTACCAGCATATTTTCGAGCCGGGTACCGATCCGTCCGCGCCTCCCTTGCTGCTGCTCCACGGGACCGGCGGCACCGAACACGATCTCCTCCGCCTCGGTCGCGCGCTCTCCCCGGGCTCCGCTCTGCTGAGCCCCCGAGGGAATGTCAGCGAAAACGGCGCCGCGCGCTTCTTTGCCCGTATTGCCGAGGGCGTTTTCGATCCCGCCGAGATCATTCAACGCACCCACGCCCTCGCCGATTTTCTGCTGGCAGCTGAAAAACGCTACGCGTTCGGCCTGCCGGGCCTCACGTCGGTGGGCTTTTCCAACGGCGCCAATATCTCCGTCACCCTCATGCTCCTGCGCCCGGAGATCCTCGCTCAAGCCATCTTGCTGCGCGGCATGGTCGTGCTCGATCAAACCGCCGCTCCCGGCTCGCTCACGGGCAAACGCGCGCTACTCCTCAACGGCAACGTCGACCCGCTTGTTCCGCTCGATCATCCGCCCCGCATGGCCAACCTCCTCCGCGCTGGCGGCGCTGATGTCACGGTCCATCTGATACCCGCCAGCCACCAGTTCACCCCTCAAGATCTTGGCGTCGCGAAAGATTGGTTAGCCGCGGGACGTCGGTAAAAATCGCAGCCCGCCGGAACCTGCGCCCGGTCGGTCGCGTGCTCGCCGACACGTCATCCCAACGTCATTTGAGGTTTTAACTGCTGGTAACTGCGAGCGTGAGCGAGTGGTGTTTCGACAACCGCACGCGCACCCCTATTTTCGCAACCACGCCAGCGTCACATCCGTAAAATCGGTAAACACCCCGTCGCACCCCGCCTCGCGAAACAGCGCCGCATGCAGCGCGTCCGCCGATTGACAATTCTTCGGCAAATCATCCACGCGGATCGTGTAGGGATGCACCGCGAGTCCGCTCGCGTGAGCCGACTTCACCAAGTCGCTCACTTTTTTTTCCCCCGCACTCGACCACGTCACGATGCGTCCCAGCGGCGGCCCGATACCGTCCGCCACAGCCGCCAGCTCCTTTAAACCCTCCGCCGTGCAGAGCGCATCATGGTCGACTCCGTCCGCTTCTTGGCCTCTCCCATTGAGCAGCATCACCATCCGGCCTTTCCATCCGAGTTCGCCCCGAATGCGCTTCACTTCGGTCAGTTCGAAACACTGAAGAAAGCAGGCGTCTGCTTTCGTCGTGTAGCCATAGCGTGCGAGGATGGGCAGCACGACGCGGCTGATGTCGTGGCCCTGCTCGCGATGCCATTTCGGTTGTTTGATCTCCGGGTAAATGCCCACGTTGCGGCCCAGGCTGCGATTCAGCCCTTGGATAAGTTGCAGCTCTTCCTCCAGCGTCGAAACACGAAATTCCGACGCCGAGGTCTCCGACGGATAGCGCTTCGCAAAAACCGCCTTGCCCGACTTGGCGTTGAACCGCTCCGCCACCCGCAACTGCTTGAGTTCCGCGAGCGTGAGATCGAGCGCATAGTAGCGCCCATCAGCACGCTTTCGCTCCGGGAACCGCTTGGCCACATCCGTCACTGTATCGAGGTAAATGTCATGCAGCACCACCGGCACGTCGTCCTTCGTCAGCACGAGGTCTTGCTCAAGAAAATCCGCGCCGAGCCCGTAAGCCAAAGTCTTCGCAGCTTGCGTGTGCTCGGGCAGATAGCCGCTCGCACCCCGATGCGCGATGACGAGGGGTCTCGTTTCCGCCGCGAGAGCCGAGGCCGCGCACGCGAAAAAAACGCCGAGTAACGACAGGGAGGAGCCCGCTTGCGGGCGATGGTCGGTGGTTTTCGATTTCATGTGTGAAATAAATGCCCGCCAGCGAGCTCCTACGTTAGCTTCCGCCCCAGTGTCATCGCGCTAAATACCATCGTTAGCACACAGCACACCATCATCGTGACGAACACCCCGTTCCAACCCCACGTGTCGGCGATCCAACCCACGCCGGCACCCGAAGGCGCCGAACCGAGGAAGTAGCCGAAAAACCCCGTGAATCCCGCCGCCGTGCCCGCCGCTTTCTTCGGCACGAGATCAAGGGCGTGCAACCCAATCATCATGATCGGTCCGTAAATAAAAAACCCGATCGCAATCAGCGCGGCCATATCGATCCAGTAAGGTCCGCGACCATTTAGTCCATAGACCACCAGACCCGCCAGCGTGAGCGCCATAAACAAAATCGTCGCCGGGGCCCGCCGCGCCTTGAACACCCGGTCGGAAATCCAACCGCAGAGCAGGGTTCCGGGAATACCCGCCAGCTCAAACGCCGTCCACGCCCAGCCGGACTCTTTGAAATTGAAGCCCTTCGCCGTCTGCAGATAGGTCGGTATCCAGTTCACCACCCCGTAGCGCACGAAATACACAAACGCGTTCGCAATCGCGATCGCCCAGAGAAATTTATTACTCAATACGTGGCTGATAAAAATTTCCTTGAAGGTAAACGTGCGCTCGTGCTCGACCGAGTAGTTCGGCGGGTAGTCTTTTTTATACTCCTCGATCGGCGGCAGCCCGCAGCTCTGCGGCGTGTCGCGCAAGAGGAGTAAAATCAATCCCGCGACCCCGGCCGCAATCGCCGCGTTAAAATAAAACGTCGCCCCCCAGTCGCCAAACCGCACCACCGCCCAGGTAGCGAACACCGCGACCAGCGCCCCGCCGACATTGTGCGCGACGTTCCACGCCGCGACGACCTCCCCGCGCTCCTTCGCACTCCACCAGTGCACCATCGTCTTGCCGCAGGGCGGCCAACCCATGCCGTTGAACCAACCGTTGAGCGTCTGCAACGCGATGATCAGCGCCAGCGAATCATAGATCGCCGGCACCGTGCCGAACGCAAACGTCACCCCGCTCGTCAGCAACAGTCCGAGCGCCATGAACCAGCGCGGATTGCTCCGGTCCGACACCGAACCCATGATGAATTTGGAAATCCCATACGCCACGGACAGTCCGGTCATCGCCCAGCCCAGTTGCACTTTGGTGAACTCCGGATGCGCCTTGAGGATCGCCGGCAGCGCGAGCGAAAAATTATTTCGCACCAGATAGAAGCCCGCGTAGCCCACAAAAATCCCCGCAAACACCTGCCACCGCAGGCGACGATAGTGCGGATCGATCAGGTCGACCGACAGCGGGGGAGTCGCAGGGGCAGGCTTAAAGAGCGAAATCACGTCCGAAGAGTGTGCAGCTATTTTCCTCGGGGCGACAAGCCCGCACACCCACGTCGCCGACTTCGTTCGCAAAATCAAAACTTGCGGGAAACATCGGTCGTGAACTGCCGCCCGCGCGGATTGGCACTTCCCGAGAAGAATCCATATTGCTCGTCGGCGAGCTGCGGCGCGCGGTCGAACACGTTGTTGATACCACCACGCACCGTCACGCCGCGCAGCCAGGCGCGTGCAGTCTTGTCAAAACGGTAAGAGAGCCACGCGTTGTGGCTGAACGACGGATCGATCCGCAGCAAATACCGGGTGACGCCGTTGTCGTTGAAAACTTTGATGTAATTCGGGAAACCCAACGCGCGATAGATCGGCTCGGTCGTCGCGGCGGAGGTATCGACAAAGGAGCCAAAGTAGCTGGTAAACCAACCCGCAGCCACCGGTCCTTGCCGCCACGAGAGCGACGCATTCGCGCGCCAGGTCGCGCGCCCGTTACGCTCGAGTTCGTCAAGAATCGGCGAGACTTCGTCGGCCTTGGAGCGGCGGAGCACATAATGCGTCGCCTCGCTGCTCAGCGAGAACTGACCGAGGCGCGTCTTCGGTCCGCGCCATTGCACGCCTAACTCGTAGCCTTGGATATCGCGTCCGCTCAGGTTGAGGTAGTCGTCGATCACACTGATAAACTCGCCGACCGGCGCGCGCCGACTGTTGTTGGTGGCTTGACGGGCATTGTAAGCCGCGAACGCCGCCCGATCCGCCGCAGAAACCGGCTTGCGAATGATCTTACTGGAACCTCGGTAGGCCGCGGTGCCGGAGCCGAGGTCGATCTGGTCAATCGGCGTGCCCTTGGCCAGCTCCGCCTTGGTGGCGAGATCAAGAATCACTTCATCGAGATCGATCGCCGGACCGGCCCCAAAATTTTCGATCACCTTGTTTTGGTTGAGATGGAAATAGTCGAACGACATCGAGAGACCGCGAACCTTCGGCACCTCGAGCACCAAGCCGGCCACCCACGTCTTGGCCTCCTCCGGTTTGAGACCTTGGTTTCCTTGTCGGTAAGAGGTGCGCTGCGCCGTGCCGTCGGCCGGCAGCGCGGTTACTTCGAACCGATACGGATCGTCCGCGCTGATCTGACGGCGCAACGGCGTGATATTCGTCTGCACCAAATTCGGCGCACGAAAAGACTCCGCCACCGAGGCGCGTAGCTTAAGGAAACTCGCCGGCTTCCACACGACGCTCGCTTTCGGTTTCGTCGTCTGACCATGAATCGAAAAATGCTCGTAGCGACCCGCGAGCGTAACCTCGAGCGCCTCGAGGAGGGGCTTGCGGTTGTCGCGGGTGACGAACGGAAACGCCGCCTCAAGGTAGCCGGCAAAAATCGTCTGGTGCGCGTCGATCGGCACGTTCGAGCTGAGAGCCAGGAAGTCGTTATCCCCTTCGCGCAGGAAGGGAAACTCGCTGCCGGAACCCGGTGGATTCAGGCCGACGTAGCTGGCGCGTTTGTCAGCATAGGTTTCGTAGCGCACCTCCGTGCCGGTCGCGACGCCAATTCTGCCGCCGTTGAAAACACGCCCCAGCTGACCGTTCACCTTCGCGTCCCACATAAAAAGTCCCGTCCGGCCAAACCGGTCCTCATCCCCGTGCACGCTATCGATCACCGCCGCTGGATTCTTGAAGAGTTGGTCAACGACAATCTGACCGTTGACGATTTTGAAGGTGACGGGAAACGGGTTGAATGCCGTTGCATCCGTGCGGGCGAGCGCCCGGCGCAAGAGCGACTCGCGCACTTGGAAATACTCGTATTCGTGCGTCTGAGAACCGGAACCGACCACCGCCGACTCCCACTGCCAGCTGTCGCCAAATTTCCCGCGCAGACCACC